>NZ_JAAKMV010000019.1:0-66540 GCF_049170575.1 Aeromonas sp. 604282
TCAGAAGTGAAACGCGGTAGCGCCGATGGTAGTGTGGCATTCGCCATGCGAGAGTAGGACACTGCCAGGCACCCAATTTCAAGATTACGCCTAGCGTGGTCTTTACCGGTTAGTGTGCTGATATGGCTCAGTCGGTAGAGCGCATCCTTGGTAAGGATGAGGTCCCCAGTTCGATTCTGGGTATCAGCACCATTAAATAGAAAGCCTCCCTGAAAAGGGAGGCTTTTTTGCATCTGTCAGTTTTCTTATATCCCCTTACATTCCCAATTCCCGCAACCCCCTCTGCTTGCAGCCGACACTGTTTATCTGCTGGTTTGAGTCCTAATGTGTTACTCATTTGACTGCTATTGATGGTTTTATCCAGAGATTTAACCATGGCTGATTGACGTAAAACGTTTTACATGTAAAATCCGGCGCGTTTTGCCTATTACGTGGAGAGAGAGCATGGCGCAGGATAACGAATACTGTTTGGGGGCGGTACCCGCCAAAGGGCGCAAAGGTGTACTTTCGCTGATGCTGGTGATGCTCGGCCTGACCTTCTTCTCTGCCAGCATGTGGACCGGTGGTGCGCTGGGCACCGGGCTGGTGTTCGATGACTTCATCAAGGCGGTACTTATCGGCAACTTGTTGCTGGGTATCTACACCGCTTGTCTCGGTTATATCGGTGCCTCAACCGGTCTCTCTACCCATCTGTTGGCGCGCTACTCGTTTGGGGTGAAAGGTTCCTGGCTGCCATCCCTGCTGCTGGGTGGCACTCAGGTCGGCTGGTTTGGCGTGGGCGTGGCGATGTTTGCCCTGCCGGTACAGAAGGCGACTGGGATCGATGTGAACTGGCTGATCGCCATTTCGGGCATTTTGATGACGGTGACCGTCTACTTCGGGATCTCCGCCCTGATGGTGCTGAGCTTTGTGGCCGTGCCGGCCATTGCGCTGCTCGGCGGTTATTCGGTCTGGCTGGCGGTGACCTCGACCGGTGGCATGGCGGCGCTGCAGCAGGTACAACCGACCAATCCTATCGAGTTCACTACGGCGCTGACCATGGTGGTCGGTTCCTTTATCAGTGCAGGAACTCTGACCGCCGACTTTGTCCGATTTGGTCGCAAACCCTGGGGCGCCGTCATGATTACCATGGTGGCGTTTTTTTTGGGCAACACTCTGATGTTCGTCTTCGGCGCAGCCGGTGCGGCAGCGACCGGTCAGGCCGATATCTCGGAAGTGATGCTGATGCAGGGGCTGTTGATCCCCGCCATTCTGGTGCTGGGCCTCAATATCTGGACCACCAACGACAACGCTCTCTACGCCTCCGGCCTCGGTTTTGCCAACATTACCGGTCTCAAGAGCAAGCCGCTCAGCGTGATCAACGGCCTCATCGGTACCGCCTGTGCCCTCTGGCTTTACAACAACTTTGTCGGCTGGCTGGCCTTTTTGAGTACGGCAATTCCGCCGATCGGTGGCATTATCATCATGGATTTCCTGCTCAATCGTGAGCGTTACCGTCAGTTTGCCGATCAGCAGTTCGAGACGGTGCGCTGGCAGGCGCTGGTCGCCACGGCAGTCGGGGTGGCTGTCGGCAAGTGGCTGCCGGGCATAGTGCCACTCAACGCGGTATTGGGCGCCGCCTTCACCTATTTCATTCTGGTTCGCCTCACCCAGCGGCCGGTTCTGGTACAGGAAGCTAGCAAATGCTGATTCAACATATTCGTTTGGCCGATCGGGAAGGGTTGTGGCAGATCCGCTGTCAGGATGGGGTCATCACCGCCATTGAGCCCCATGACGAGCATGCAGTCGCCGGTCGGGTGCTGGACGGGGAGGGGGGTCTGGCCATTGCGCCCTTTATCGAGCCCCATATTCACCTCGATACCACCCAGACGGCTGGCGAGCCGAGCTGGAACCTTTCCGGCACCCTGTTTGAGGGGATCGAGCGTTGGGCCGAGCGCAAGGCGCTGCTGACCCATGAGGATGTGAAACAGCGGGCCATCCAGACGCTGAAGTGGCAGATCGCCAACGGCATCCAGTTCGTCCGTACTCATGTCGATGTCTCCGATCCCAATCTGGTGGCGCTCAAGGCAATGCTGGAGGTGCGGGAGGAGATTAAGGAGTGGGTGGAGCTGCAGATCGTCGCCTTCCCGCAGGAGGGGATTCTCTCCTACCCCAACGGCAAGGCACTGCTGGAGGAGGCGCTCAAGCTGGGGGCCGACGTGATCGGTGCGATACCCCACTTCGAGTTTACCCGGGAATATGGTGTCGAAAGTCTGCACTACATCTTCGATCTTGCCGAGAAGTATCAGGTTCTGGTCGATGTGCACTGTGACGAAATCGATGACGAGCAGTCCCGTTTCATCGAGACGCTGGCGACCCTGGCCTACGAGCGGGGTATCGGTCATAGAGTCACCGCCAGTCACACCACCGCCATGCACTCCTACAACGGCGCCTATGCTTCCCGCCTGTTCCGGCTGCTCAAGATGGCAGGCATCAACTTTGTGGCCAATCCGCTGGTGAACATTCACCTGCAGGGGCGGTTCGATACCTATCCCAAACGTCGCGGCATTACCCGGGTGAAGGAGATGCTGGAGGCGAACATCAACGTCTGTTTCGGTCACGACGACGTGTTCGACCCCTGGTACCCCATGGGCACTGCCAACATGTTGCAGGTGCTGCACATGGGGCTGCATGTCTGCCAGATCATGGGTTACGAGCAGATCAACGACGGTCTGAAGCTGATCAGCAGCCACAGCGCCCGCACCCTGAATGTGCAGGATCGCTATGGTATTGAGGTGGGCAAACCGGCCAACCTGTTGATCCTGCCTGCCGAGAACGGCTTCGATGCGGTGCGCCGTCAGGTGCCGGTGCGTTACTCGATCCGTCACGGCAAGGTGATTGCCCAGACCCGCCCGGCCCAGACCGAGATCGTGCTGGGTGAGCCAGAGCCGATCGATTTTCGCCGCTGAGATTTCAATCAGGCTGGATGACGATTAGTTCCGCCTCTGGGCACAAGGGCCGCCATTGCGACATAATGGCGGCCTGACCCTGAGGGAGTGACACCATGCAAACCTGGTTCTATGTTGCTGCAGGGGGCGCCATCGGCGCCTGCCTTCGTTTTGGGATTGCCGAACTGATGGCCTTGCTGCTTGGGCGCCACTTTCCTTACGGGACTCTGGTGGTCAACGTGGTGGGCTCTTTCATCATGGGGGTGGCGTTCGCCCTCATCAGTCATGGTCATGTGGTAGAACACCCGATGAAGCCGCTGCTGATGGTGGGGATCCTCGGTGCCCTGACTACTTTCTCTTCCTTTGCCCTCGATACGGTAGTGCTGGCTCAACATGGGGCCTATCTGAAAGCGCTGCTCAATATTGGTCTCAATCTCTTCCTCTGTCTGGCCATGGTGGTGCTGGGCATGCAGTTGGTTGCGAGCCGGGTTTAAGGTGTCCGGACGCCAGTGGCTCTGGTAAACTGGCGGCCATTCTTTGCTCTATGGGTGTTTAAGGGATGTCAGAACAAGCAACGACAACGCATTTTGGCTTTAAAACCGTGGCCGCGACCGAGAAGGAAACTCTGGTAGCAGGTGTCTTCCATTCGGTGGCAGCCAAGTATGATCTGATGAACGATCTGATGTCGTTCGGCATCCACCGCCTGTGGAAGCGCTTCACCATCGACTGCTCCGGCGTGCGCAAGGGACAGAAGGTGCTGGATCTGGCCGGTGGTACCGGCGATCTGACCGCCAAGTTCTCCCGCATCGTCGGCGAGACCGGCCAGGTGGTACTGGCAGATATCAACGACTCCATGCTGAAAGTGGGCCGCGACAAGCTGCGTAATCTGGGGGTCGCCAACAACGTCTCCTACGTGCAGGCCAATGCCGAGGCGCTCCCCTTCCCGGATAACCACTTCGACGTCATCACCATCGGCTTCGGCCTGCGCAACGTCACCGACAAGGACAAGGCGCTCGCCTCCATGTTCCGGGTGCTCAAGCCGGGTGGCCGTCTGCTGGTGCTGGAGTTCTCCAAGCCGGTCAGCGAAGTGATCGCCAAGCTCTATGATCTCTACTCCTTCAAACTGCTGCCGAAAATGGGCGAAATCGTCGCGAACGACAGTGAAAGCTACAAATATCTGGCAGAGTCCATCCGCATGCACCCGGATCAGCAGACCCTGGCTGGCATGATGGAAAATGTCGGGTTCGAACAGGTGGAGTACTTCAATCTGACTCAGGGTGTGGTCGCCCTGCACCGCGGTTACAAGTTTTAAGGTTGCCTATGCCGATGGATGCCATGGTCACCGCGGTGATCGAAACCAGCCTCAACCAGTTGCTGGCGCTGGACAAACAGAGCCCGGAGCGGCTGCGCAAACTGGTGGGCAAGGTGCTCAAGCTGGAGCTGCGTGAACTCAAGCCGCTCTGGTTCGTCTTCTCCGAGCGTCGACTGGATGTGCTGGCCCAGCATGAAGGGGAGGCGGATGCGGTGCTCAGTCTCTCCCTGACCGCCCTCGGTCTGCTGAAAGACCCTTCCGCCCTGACCCGCTATATCCGCGAGGAGAAGCTGGATCTGAGCGGTGATCCCCAGCTGGTACAGGCATTCAGCGTGCTGCTGGGCGAGCTGGATATCGACTGGGAAGAGGAGCTGTCGCGCTATACCGGCGATGTCGTTGCCCACACCCTGTTCAGCGGTGCCCGTCAGGCGCGTCGTCTGGTCGGCCGCGAGCTGTGCCGCACCCGCAGCCAGCTGGCGGAATATCTGACCGAAGAGGCCCGCCTAGCCCCCGGCCCGCTGGAAGTGGCGAGTTTCAACGATGACGTCGAGGTGCTGGCCCAGCAGCTCAAGGCCGTCGAACTGCGGCTGGCCCGCTTCGAACAGCAGGTGACCTGATGACCCCGAAGGAGTTCAAACGCCTCTATCGCATCATCACCATCCTGCTTGAGCAGGGCATCGACGAACTGGTGCCCGCCCGCTATCAACCCTGGCCGGGTCGTCTGGCCCGTCGCTCCCTGTTCTGGCTCAAGAACAAACAACCGGATCTCAGCCGCGGTGCCCGCATCCGCCTCGCCTTCGAGGCCCTTGGCCCCATCTTCATCAAGTTTGGCCAGATGCTCTCGACCCGCCGTGACCTGTTGCCGCCGGATATCGCCGAGGAGCTGGCCCTGCTGCAGGACAGGGTGCCCCCCTTCTGTGGTCAGGCGGCGCGCCAGCAGATCGAGCTGAGCCTGGGTTGCCCCATCGAGACCCTGTTTGACGACTTCGATGAGACACCGCTGGCGTCGGCCTCCATCGCGCAGGTGCATACTGCCCGCCTGAAGGAGAGTGGCCGCGAGATCGTCATCAAGGTGATCCGTCCCGATATCGAGCCTGTCATCGAGGCAGACCTGCGGCTGATGCAGGCGCTGGCCCGTCTGGTGGCCCGCTTCGTGCCCCAGAGCGCGCGACTGCGCCCCATCGAGGTGGTGGAGGAGTATCGCAAGACCATCCTCGACGAGCTGAATCTGATGCGCGAAGCGGCCAATGCCATCCAGCTACGCCGCAACTTCACCGGCTCCGAGGCGCTCTATGTGCCTGAAATCATCACCGATCTCTGCCGCGAGCAGGTGCTGGTGATGGAGCGGATCTACGGTATTCCGGTCTCCGATATACCGGCGTTGGAGGCCAACGGTACCAACATGAAGCTGCTGGCCGAGCGCGGGGTAGAGGTCTTCTTCACCCAGGTGTTCCGCGACAGCTTCTTCCACGCCGATATGCACCCGGGCAACATCTTCGTCTCTTACGAACATCCGGAAAACCCGCTCTGGATCGGCATCGACTGCGGCATCGTCGGTACCCTCAATCGGGAAGACAAACGCTATCTGGCGGAGAACTTCCTCGCCTTCTTCAACCGAGACTATCGTCGGGTGGCGGAGCTGCACGTGGAGTCGGGCTGGGTACCGGCAGACACCAAGGTGGACGAGTTCGAGTTTGCCATCCGCACCGTGCTGGAGCCTATCTTCGAGAAGCCGCTCTCCGAGATCTCGTTCGGTCACGTGCTGCTCAACCTGTTCAACACCGCGCGTCGCTTCCATATGACGGTGCAGCCGCAGCTGGTGCTTCTGCAAAAGACCCTGCTCTATGTGGAAGGGTTGGGGCGTCAGCTCTACCCGCAGCTCGATTTGTGGCAGACCGCCAAGCCGTTCCTCGAAAACTGGATGCACGAACAGGTCGGGCCCAAGTCGGTATTGAACGCCATAAAGGAGAAGGCGCCATTCTGGGCGGAGAAGCTGCCGGAGCTGCCGGAGCTGGTCTATGAGACTCTGCGCCAGACCCGTCATCAGCAGCGTCATTTCGACCAGATGTTTGCCGAGTTCCGCCGTCACAGCCGCCGGCAGGGGCAGGCCCGCTACCTCTTAGGGGTTGGAGCCAGCCTGCTATTGGCGGGTGTATTCTTGCTGACCCAAAAACAACACATTGAGTGGGGACAAGCCAGTCTCGCCGGTGCAGCCCTCTGCTGGCTGGTCGGCTGGTTGCGAACCCGTTCCCATTAATCAACAACCGCGCCGTCAGGCGCCTGTTCTGGAGAGAAAATCATGGGTGGTATCAGTATTTGGCAATTGTTGATCATTGCAGTCATCGTCGTGCTGCTGTTCGGTACCAAGAAACTGCGCGGCATTGGCGGTGATCTGGGCGCGGCGGTCAAAGGGTTCAAGAAAGCCCTCTCCGACGAGCCGGCTGATGCCAAGGCCGAGCAGAAAGATGCCGAGTTTCCCCCGAAACAGCTGAACGAAGCGGCCACTCAGAGCAGTGAGACCGCCAAGCAGAAAGACAAAGACCAGGCCTAAGCCATGTTCGATATCGGTTTTTGGGAGCTGGTCGTTATCGGTGTGGTAGCACTGGTGGTACTGGGGCCCGAGCGGCTGCCGGTTGCCATCCGAACGGCTACCCACTGGATCCGCCTCATTCGTTCGACCGCGAACTCGGTCAAGTCCGAGCTGGAGCAGGAGCTCAAGTTGCAAGAGCTGCATAACGACCTCAAGAAGGCCGAACAGTTGCAGATGAGCAATCTGAGCCCCGAGCTGCAGGAGTCCATCGAACAGCTCAAAGCGGCGGCCCAGTCGGTCAATCGCCCCTATCAGGTGGAGAATGAGATCCGTCCGCCGCGCCCCGAGCCGGTCGCCCAGGCTGAGCCTGCCACGCCGGTGGAGCCTGCGGTGCAGCTGAGCCACGAGGTGCCACCGGTCAACAGCCAGCGGGAGAGCGAGCCGGTGCCGGTCAGCGACTCCGCAGTAAAAGGGGAGGTGAAGCCATGAGTCAGGCCGAACAACCCCTGATCAGCCATCTGGTTGAGCTGAGAACCCGTTTGCTGCGCTCCATTACCGCCATCCTCGTGGTGTTTCTGGCGCTGATCTACTTCTCCAACAACATCTACGACTTCGTGGCCCAGCCGCTGCTCAGCCAGTTGCCGGAAGGGACCAGCATGATAGCGACGGATGTGGCGACCCCCTTCCTGACGCCGATCAAGCTGACCCTGGTGGTCTCCTTCTTCGTGGCGATCCCCTATCTGCTCTATCAGGCCTGGGCCTTTATCGCCCCCGGTCTGTACCAGCATGAACGGCGCCTGATCATGCCGTTGGTGGTCTCCAGTGCCCTGCTGTTCTATGCGGGGATGGCGTTCGCCTACTACGTGGTGTTCCCGCTGGTGTTCGGTTTCTTCACCAGCACAGCACCCGCAGGGGTGACGGTGGCTACCGATATCGCCAGCTATCTGGACTTCGTACTGACCCTGTTCTTCGCGTTCGGGGTGGCGTTCGAAATTCCGGTGGCCACCATACTGCTCTGCTGGACCGGCGTGACCACACCGCAAAACCTGAAGGAGAAACGTCCCTACGTCATCGTCGGGGTGTTTGTGGTCGGCATGCTGCTGACGCCGCCTGATGTCTTCTCCCAGACCCTGCTCGCCATCCCGATGTGGGCGCTGTGGGAGATAGGTCTGTTCTTCGCCCGCTTCTACGTGAAGAAAGAGGATGAAGAGCAACAGGAACAACCGGATGGGGAGAGCTGAGGCTCTGTTCGTCACCTGTTTGCCGGACGGCGAAGAGGATGACGAAGTCCGCAGGAATAGCAGAACGAGGGGAGCTGAGGCTCCCTTCCTCTTTTCATGCTCCCGTTCGAGGCGTATGGTAAGACCCCATTCGGTAGATGGTTTTCAAATACCTGATATGTATTCCTTTTGTTCGGAACGTCTCATCCCATGATCGATATCGGTTTAAACCTGACCAGCAGCCAGTTCGTCGGTGAACAGCCTGAGCTGGTGGCCCGCGCCCGTGCCGCCGGAGTGGAGGCGCTGATCCTGACCGGTACCGATCTGGACGGCAGCCGTGAGAGCGCTGAGTTGGCCGCCCGCTGGCCGGGCTACTGCTTCTCCACCGCCGGGGTACACCCTCACGATGCCAAGAGTGTCGATGAGGCGACCCTGCCCGCCTTGCGCGAGCTGGCAGCCTTGCCGCAGGTGGTCGCTATTGGCGAGTGCGGTCTCGACTACAACCGCGACTTCTCCCCCCGCCCGGTGCAGGATGCGGTATTCGACGCCCAGCTGGCACTGGCTGCCGAGCTCCGGATGCCGGTGTTTCTCCACTGCCGCGATGCTCACGCCCGTTTCATCGAGATCCTCCGTCCCTGGTTGCCGAGGCTGCCGGGAGCCGTGCTGCACTGCTTCACCGGCTCCGACGAGGAGCTGGACGAGTGTCTGGCGCTGGGGCTGCATATCGGGGTGACCGGCTGGCTCTGCGACGAACGCCGCGGCCAGCTGCTGCGCGAACAGGTGGCTCGCATTCCGGCCGGTCGGCTGATGATCGAGACTGATGCCCCCTATCTGGTGCCGCGGGATCTGAAACCGCGCCCGAAACGCAACGAACCCGCTTTTTTGCCGCACATCGCCCAGGTGGTGGCGGCCTGTCGTGGCGAAGCGCCCGAGGCCTTGCTGGCCCATACCCGGGCCACCTCCGCCGCGTTCTTCCAACTTCCTCTCCAGGAGTGATTCATGGCTACAACTCTTCCGGGCGCCTTTCCGGGCCGCCGCCTGCGCCGTCTGCGCAAACATGATTTCAGCCGTCGTCTGGTGCGCGAGAACGTACTGACCGTCAACGATCTCATCTATCCGGTGTTTGTGCTGGAGGGGGAGAACCGTCGGGAAGCCGTTCCCTCCATGCCGGGAGTGGAGCGTCTCTCCATCGATCTGCTGCTGGAGGAAGCCGCCGAGCTGGTGGAGCTGGGCGTACCTGCCATTGCCCTGTTCCCGGTCACCCCGCTGGAGAGCAAGAGCCTGATGGCGGAAGAGGCCTATAACCCGAACGGGCTGGCTCAGCGCACCGTGCGCGCCCTCAAGGCTCGCTTCCCGGAGCTCGGGGTGATCACCGACGTGGCACTCGATCCGTTCACCACCCACGGTCAGGACGGCATCATCGATGACGAAGGCTATGTGCTGAACGACATCACCACCGAGATCCTGATCAAGCAGGCGCTCTCTCACGCCGAGGCCGGGGTCGATATCGTCGCGCCGTCCGACATGATGGATGGCCGCATCGGCGCCATCCGCGCAGCGCTGGAAGAGAACGGCTTCGTCAACACCCAGATCATGGCCTACTCCGCCAAGTACGCTTCCTGCTACTACGGCCCATTCCGTGATGCGGTTGGCTCTGCCGGCAACCTCGGCAAGAGCAACAAGGCCACCTATCAGATGGATCCGGCCAACAGTAACGAAGCCCTGCACGAAGTGGCGCTGGATATTCAGGAAGGGGCCGACAGCGTGATGGTCAAGCCGGGCATGCCCTATCTGGACGTGGTTCGTCAGGTGAAGGATCAGTTCGGCGTGCCGACTTTCGCCTATCAGGTCAGCGGCGAGTACGCCATGCACATGGCGGCGATCCAGAACGGCTGGCTGAAAGAGAAGGAGACCATCATGGAGTCTCTACTCTGCTTCAAGCGGGCCGGGGCCGATGGCATCCTCACCTACTTCGCCAAGCGCGTAGCGCAGTGGCTGAAGGAAGATGCCCGTTAAGCCGGGTTGAAGAGATAAACGAGAGGGGGAGCCGATGGCTCCCCCTCTATCGTTATGGCTCTCTTTTGGTCACGAGCGGATGATTACAGCTTGGTCCAGGCATCGCTCCAGTGGCTGCCGGTACCCGGTTCATAGTGGCTGGTCGAGCCGCCACACCAGCCGCTGTATGGCCAGGGTTTGCACTCGTAGTTGCCACCGGCATTGCTTACCCGATCACCGGCCTGATAGCCGGTGTTGGGAGCGTAGGCCGGGTAGTCACCCTCGCCACCGCCGCTGCTCTGCTCGGTCAGCGCAACCGGGAAGCGCTGTACCACCGGCTGCTGGCCATCTGCCAGACCGGTGATGACCACGTCGTAGCTGCCATCGGTGACATTGCTGCCCTGCAGTACCAGAGTGCTGGTGCCGTTCACCTCGCTGCTGGTGGTACCGTGGCTGTGGCCGCTCTGCTCCAGAGTCGCGGTGATCTGTACCGGGTTGGCGGTGGTCAGGTTGAAACGGATGCTGACCTGACCGTTGACTATGGTGTACTCGCTCGCCATGGCGCTGACGGTGAAGTCGCTGCTGCCTTCGGCGGGTGGCGTTGTGCCGCCGCAATCGCTGTCGCCCTGTACGCGCCAGACGCCCCAGTCACCCGTGGTGCCCGGCTCTTCGTTCTGGGTCCACCAGCCTGCCAGCCAGTTCTTGCCGTTGTGGCTGACGATGTCGCCGCCCACGTAGACCTTCTTGGCATCCCAGCTGTTTTCACAGACGGCGCCCTGCTCCCTGACGGCCACGTTGCGCTGCTGGGTTACCTGCTGACCGGCGCTGTCGCTCACCTGATAGGTGAGGGTGTAGCGGCCGACCTTGCTGCTGTCGACGTTGCCGCTGACCTTGATTTGGGCGGTCAGGTCGCCATCTTCTTCATCATGGGCGCTGACGCCAGCCATCGGATCGAAGGGGGTACCCAGCTCCAGCGTGGTATCGGTGACGCCACTGAATACCGGCTTCATGCTGTAGATCTCGATGGTGCGTACCTGCTCGGTGACGTTGTTGTCGCGATCGCTCACCTTGTAGGTGAGGGGGTAGAGGCCGATGCGCTGGCTGTCTACCGAGCCTTCTACCTGGATCTGACCAGTCAGATCGCCATCTTCCTTGTCACTGGCGCTGACGCCGGCCAGCGGATCAAAGGCGGTACCCTGCTTGATGCGGGTATCGCTCAAGCCGCTGAACACCGGCTTGCCGTTGTCGACCGGGGGCGTGATCTCCTGATCGTGGATGAAGGGGCCGTAGCTCTTGATGAAGGATTCGTTGTAGGACTGACCGGCGGCGTTGCGACCCATGTCCCAGTTGATGGACCAGGTCATCACGCCGCGCAGGGGCTGACCCTGGCTCTTCAGCTTGTTGAAAGCATCGAACAGATCCTGCGGATTCTTGACGTAACCGGTGGCGGCCGCATCGATATTGGTCGGAATGCCGAATACCAGCTTGTCGTGGGGGATCTTGTAGTAGCCGCGACTGCCGTTGATGAGGGAGTCCGCCATGTAGTAGATGAACTCTTCTTTCAGGGCATCGTTGTTCTGGGCGATCCAGCCTACCCCGTCGATCCAGATGCCGTCGCCACCCTGGTTGTAGAACTGGGGATTGATCCAGTCGTAGTACCCTTCCAGATTGCGGATATAGGGGATGTAGGCGCCAGTCTGGGTCAGATAGGGGAACTCGGGCGCCATGGTGATGAGGAAGTTTTTCCCCTGGGCGCGGTAGTGCTCCTTGACCAGCCGCAGGGCCGCCGGGATCACGGTCTGGTTGTTGGCGGCAGTGATGGCGGACTGCTCCAGATCGATGTCCAGACCGTCGAAGCCATAGGTCTCCACCAGACGGATGATCTCGTCGGCGAAGGCCTGCTCCTGACCGGTACGCAGCTCGATGTGTGCATCGGCGCCGCCCAGCGCCAGCAGCACGGAGCGGCCCTGGCTGTTCAGCAGGGCAATCTGCTCGATAAACTGGCTCTCGCTCATGCCGGTGGCTGGGTCTAGTTTGAAGGTGGGGATGGGATCGCTGCCGTACACCTTCATGAAGGAGACATCGACCACGTTGTATTGCGGATTGACCTGGTCGAGCTTGACGCAGGGGGCAGTACCGCCCTGATAGCCGGCGCCACCGCACCAGTTGTGCCAGTAACCCACCACGACACCGGACTGGGGATTGACCATGGCCTGGCCGGCTGAGGCAGCCTGCGCCATGGGGGCGCCCATGCCGAGCAGACAGCCCAGCAGGGATAACTTCAGTTTGTTCATCTTGATATCTCCATACAGTACAAAATGGAGCGGTCAGCTTTGGCCGAACGCTCCCGGGGGCAGCCCCGCTGTCATAGGAAATCTCCCTTAGACCGGTAGCTTTGCGTCGCGCCCTTTCGGGTCACTTTGCCTTTTTCACCCGATTTCTGTACAGCACAGAGAATCAAGTGACCTGCATGGCAGGTTGCCTATGACAGATGCTTGAAAATAAATTAATCAATAGTTGGTTTTGATTCTAATTAACTGAAAAATATTGATAATTTGTTACAGCCACCACATTTTGTCCGTTTCCATGATTGAGCATGACGGTACTTGGCTGGCAGCTGTGGCGCCGGTAAATGGCGACTTTTTGCCCCTTGAAAGTAGCGGTAAGAGCCAAAAAAGGCCCACAGATTCATTCTGTTACTGGCTGTTGATGGCAAAACTGCAGCAACGGCAGAGATCCGGGTCGCAATGGCTGGAAAAGTACAGGGTTGCGGCGGATTCCCGCTTGATTATTGCGTGGCTTGGCCACATGTTAGAAAGCCATACAGAGCTGCTAAAGCGGTCTGTTCAAGACCAAACAAGAGGTAACCGGGATGAATAACCCTTTGCTGACAATGGATTCTCTGCCCCCTTTCAGCCAGATCAAGCCGGAGCAGGTTCAGCCTGCCGTGATTCAGGCGATTGCTGACTGCAAGCAGAAGATCAGCGATGTGCTGGCCCAGCGTGATCCCCATACCTGGGATAGCCTGATTGCCCCGCTGGAAGAGGTAAATGACCGTCTGTCACGGATCTGGTCACCGGTCAGCCACCTCAACTCCGTACTAAACAGCGAAGCGCTGCGCGAGGCCCATGATGCCTGCCTGCCGCTGCTCTCCGAATTCCAGACCTATGTCGGTCAGCATGAAGGGCTCTATCAGGCCTATCTGGCCCTCTCCCAGAGCGATGATTTCCCGCTGCTGAGCGGCGCCCAGCGCAAGGAGATCCAGAATACCCTGCGTGACTTCCGCCTCTCCGGTATCGGTCTGCCTGCCGAGGCGCAGCAGCGCTACGGTGAAATTCAGGCCCGCCTCTCCGAGCTGGCCTCCCGCTTCAGCAACAACGTGCTGGATGCGACCCAGGGCTGGCACAAGCTGGTGGCCGATGAAGCCGAACTGGCCGGCTTGCCCGACAGCGTGCGCGCCGCTGCCCGTCAGATGGCTGAACTTAAAGGCAAAGAGGGGTGGCTGTTCACTCTGGATATCCCTTCTTACCTGCCGGTGATGATGTATGCCGACAACCGCGAGCTGCGCGCCGAGATGTATGAGGCCTTCACCACCCGCGCCTCCGATCAGGGCCCCAATGCGGGCAAGTGGGACAACTCCGCCATCATGAGCGAGCTGCTCACCCTGCGCCGCGAACTGGCTCAGTTGCTGGGCTTTGCCAACTATGCCGAGCTCTCCCTGGCCACCAAGATGGCGGACAAGACCGAACAGGTGGTGAGCTTTCTCACCGATCTGGCGGCCAAATCCCTGCCGCAAGGCAAGGCTGAGCTGGAGGAGATCCGCACCTTCGCCGCCGAACAGCACGGTCAGAGCGAGCTGGCCGCCTGGGATCTCGCCTACTACGCCGAGAAGCTCAAGCAGCACAAGTTTTCCATCTCCGATGAGCAACTGCGCCCCTATTTCCCCGCCAACAAGGTGGTGAAAGGGTTGTTCGAAGTGGTGAAGCGGGTGTTCGGCATGAAGGTGCGCGAGCGCCTCGGCATCGACACCTGGCACCCTGACGTGCGCTTCTACGACATCTTCGATGCCGACGACGAGCTGCGCGGCAGCTTCTATCTCGACCTCTACGCCCGCGAGCACAAGCAGGGCGGGGCCTGGATGGATGTCTGTCTGGGTCGTCGCTACCGTCAGGATGGCTCGCTGCAAAAGCCGGTGGCCTACCTGACCTGCAACTTCAATGGTCCGGTGGATGGCAAACCGGCGCTGTTCACCCACAACGAAGTGGTCACCCTGTTCCATGAGTTTGGCCACGGCATTCACCACATGCTGACCCGTATCGACGTTGCCGGTGTCGCCGGTATCAACGGCGTGGCCTGGGATGCAGTGGAGCTGCCGAGTCAGTTCCTCGAGAACTGGTGCTGGGAGTCCGAGGCGCTGGCCTTTATCTCCGGTCACTACGAGACCGGCGAGCCGCTGCCTGCCGATCTGCTGGAGAAGATGCTGACCGCCCGCAACTTCCAGGCGGCGATGCAGATGCTGCGTCAGCTGGAGTTCGCCCTGTTCGACTTCCGCCTCCATCAGGAGTTTGACCCGGCTAATTCGGCACAAATCCCGGCGCTGCTGGACGAGGTTCGCAGCCAGGTGGCCGTGATGACGCCGCCAGCGTTTAACCGCTTCCAGCACAGCTTCTCCCACATCTTCGCGGGCGGCTATGCGGCGGGCTACTACAGCTACAAGTGGGCCGAGGTGCTCTCTGCCGATGCCTTCTCCCGCTTCGAGGAGGAGGGGATCTTCAACCCGGCCACCGGCCAATCCTTCCTGAAGAATATTCTGGAGAAGGGGGGCTCGAAGGAGCCGATGGAGCTGTTCCGAGCCTTCCGTGGTCGTGAGCCCAAGGTGGATGCACTGCTGCGACACAGCGGGATTGCCGCATGAGGCTGATGGCCACGACTGCACAGAGCCTCAAGCAGATACATTTTTGAGCCATAGTGAGATCAAGACGTGATTTCTGCGATAAAAAGGGACCTTTTGGTCCCTTTTTTCAAGGCTTTTTAATATCTTGCTGATTGCATATTTGCACAGTCCACTGCTCTTCAGTAGAGTCGTGTTCTAACCTTCAAGGAGAGAAAGCCACTTGCCATGAGGCGAGCACTCGATTCCGTCTGTCAAATCATCTCCAGTCTGGCTCACTCGAGCGGTCAGGGATATTTCGATACCTTTGTGAGTGAAATCGCCGCTGCTGTGATGGCTGATGTCGTCCTGATCGCCAGCAGGGAATCAAATGCTACCCACCTGACGGTTCAGACCGCTTATCCCTCCTCTCTTGACACCGATACCCTGACGCTGCCACTTGCTGACTCTCCCGATGCCATTACCTGGCAGGAGGGGGAAGCCTGGTTTAGCGATCGTCTGCTCCAGCTCTTTGCCAACGTTCCCCTTGCGCAGGAATGGCAACCTCAGGCTTATGCCGGGATCGCCCTCAGGAATGCAGATGGCGAGACCATAGGTATCTGCGCTCTGCTTTACCGTCAGCCACAGGCCAATATGGGCAAGGTGATGGGGCTGCTTCGGTTGCTGGCTCCGTTGGCGGGTCGTGAGCTGGCGCTGATGCTGCAACGACAGCTGCCCCCCCCTATGCCTGAACCGTCCCATGCATTGCAGAGCATGCTGTTCCAGGCTCCGGTGGGGATCGGCAAACTGGATCTGGCTGGCCGTATCCTCTGGGCCAACCCGGCCATCGAGCAGATGCTTGGCTATCCCCTCGACGAGTTGCTACAGCGATCCATCTCCGACATCAACCATCCTGAGGATTGGCAGGGCAGCCTCGTCTGCTACGAAGAGATCCGCCGTGGTGAGCGCAGCAGTTTTACCCGGGAGAAGCGCTACTTCTGCAAGGGGGGTCAGATCCTGTGGGGCCGGGTAACCGTCACCCTGATCCGTGACGAGCAGCAGCAACCTGACTACCTGATGGTTTTGCTGGAGAATATCGATCCTCTCAAGCGCCATGCGGAGCAGCTCAAACTCTCTCACCGTGTCTATGACAATCTCTCCGAGGCGATTCTGGTATGCGATGCCGATAGCCGCATCATCTCGGTCAACCCGGCCTTCGAGCAGATCACCGGTTATAGCAGCGACGAGGTGCGGGGCCAGCGCCCCAGCCTGCTCAAGTCGGGGCTGCACGATCAGACCTTCTATGCCGATATGTACCACGCGCTGGAGCGGGTGGGGGTATGGCGTGGTGAGGTGTGGAACAAGCGCAAGAATGGCAAGCTCTATCCACAGCAGCTGATGATTAGCACCCTGCGTGAAGGAGGCAGGATCAGCCAGTACATCGCCATTTTCAGCGATCTTTCTCAAACCAAGCTGGCCGAGCAGAAGATCGCAGCCCAGGCCAACTATGACAACCTCACCAGCCTGCCCAACCGCTGGCTGTTCAGTCGCTGTCTCAGCCGCTTCTGCGAGCGGGGCGAGCGCTTCGCGCTGATGGTGCTCGACCTCAACAACTTCAAGGCGGTCAACAACAGCATGGATCACCATGCCGGAGACGCCCTGTTGCGGGAGGTGTCTGACCGGCTGGTGAGCCGGGTGCGCACCGAGGACCTGGTGGCCCGCATCGGTGGTGACGAGTTCGCCTTTCTGGTGCCAGGCATCGTCACCCGTCGTCAGGCCGAGGTGTTTGCCAAGCAGGTTATTGGTAGCTTTACCCGTCCCTTCATGCTGGCCAACCAGCATCTCTATGTTACGGCAACCGTGGGGATGACCCTCTGCCCCGTCGATGGTAGCGAGAGTGACGAGCTGCTGCGCAACGCCGAACAAGCGCTGTTTGCCGCCAAGCGGCAGGGGCGGTTGATCGGTACCTACTGCTCCTCCATGCGGGAAGAGGTGCGTCAGCGCCACCAGATGCAGCAGGATCTGGCGGAGGCGATCAAGCTGGAGCAGTTAACCATGGCCTACCAGCCGATCTGGGACAACCGCAGCGGTCGGGTCGCCAAGCTGGAGGCGCTGGTGCGCTGGTATCACCCTCAGTGGGGACAGGTGTCGCCAGCCGAGTTTATCCCGCTGGCGGAAGAGGCGGGGTTGATTCAGGGGCTGGGGGCGCTGGTGTTGTGGCAATCATGCCGGGATCTGGCACGGTTGCAGCAGTCCGGCTTCCCTGATCTGCAGATGTCGATCAACCGCTCCACCATGGAGTTCCAGACTATCGACCCCGAGGCGAGCGAGTGGCTCAAGGTGATCCAGCACTTCGGGCTCGATCCTGCCGACATCGTCATCGAAATCACAGAATCTCTGCTGATGGAGAGCAGTGATCAGCACCGGGTGCGGATCGATGCCCTGCGCGAGGCGGGTTGCAAGCTGGCTATCGATGATTTCGGTACCGGCTACTCTGCCCTCAACTATCTGCGCTCTTTCCCTGTGGATCTGGTCAAGATCGACCGCTCTTTTGTGCGCCATATCCCCTTCAACGAGCAGGATCGGATGCTGCTGGACGGCATCATCAACATAGTGCACAACCTCGGTATGCAGGTGGTGATTGAGGGGGTAGAGACCCGCGAGCAGCTCAATTTCCTCTGCCAGAAGGGATGTGCCTTCACCCAGGGTTATCTGCTCAGCCGCCCGCTGGCCTATGACGATCTCACCGAATATCTGCAGCTCAATGACAAGGGGATGTTTCTGCAGATCAGTTAGGTGTGCTTACTCCTTCGATGTCATCTGTTCCTGCTTTGCTTGCAGTGTCCGGTAATCCTCGCCGAGATAGCGCAGGTAGATGCGATCCAGGACTCCCTCGTCCAGCATCTGTTGCAATGCCTTGTTGTAGGCAGGCAACAGGTCTGCTTTCTGCTTGCCAAAACAGAGGTAGAGCGGTGTCGAGTCGATAAAGGGGGTGAGGGGGCGGATCTTTACGTCCTGCTCCCTGGAGAGGATGGGGGCAGAGAAGTAGTCGAGGATGATGAGGTCAACCCGGCTCTTCTCTAGCAACAGCAGCAACTGCTTGTCTGAATGGGCCTTGATGGGGTCCCATCCGGTGAAGTTCCTGATCTTGTCGGTATAGTCATAGCCCCTGACCATCCCTACTTTCAGCCCCTTGGCCATCTCCCACGAGAAGGTCTGTAACGGACTGTCGGTACGCACATAGGCGGCCAGCGGGTAGAAGGCTGTGGCAAGGTCAGAGTGGTAGCAGCCGGGCAGGGGGGCATTGTCGAGAATGCCATCCGACAGCTGGGTGCTGACATACTGTTCGCAGCGTCCCCAGGGCAGTTCGAGCAGGGTGAGGGTCATATCGAGGCGTCTGGTTGCTTCCTGATGGATCTCCACTGATATCCCTTCCATCAGTTTGCCTTGTTCGGCGTAGGAGAAGGGAGGCCAGTCTACACCGCATACCTTGAGACTGGTGCTGCTCTGGGCGGCAAGCAACAGGGCTATCAGCAGCTGCATGGGATTCTCCGGGATATGAGGGGGTTGTGGTACACTCGCTTCACTGAACTTAGAACGCATCCAGAGACCATGCAAATCCTCCTCGAAGACCCCGCCAAGGCCGCGCAGGCAGACGCGCTGGCCAGCCAGCTTGGCCAAATCGACCTTCCCCTGTTTGCTCTGGTGTTTACTCCGGAGCGGCTGGAGTTGCGCAAGCTGGATGAACCCAAGCTGGGTGCCGTCTATGTGGATTTCGTGGCGGGGACGGTGGCGCATCGCCGCAAATTTGGTGGAGGTCGTGGCCAGTCCATCGCCAAGGCAGTGGGGCTCAAGGCCGGTGCCACACCGACCGTGGTGGATGCCACTGCCGGTCTGGGGCGCGATGCCTTCGTGCTCGCGTCCCTCGGTTGCAAGGTGACCCTGATCGAGCGCAGCCCTGTGGTGGCAGCTCTGTTGCAGGACGGGCTGGCACGGGCGGCGCAAGATCCCGAGATTGGCCCCTGGGTGCGCGAGCGGATGCAACTGCTGCACGGGCCTGCCGTGGACAATCTGCTGGCGCTGCCGGAGCGGCCCGAGGTGATCTACCTCGACCCCATGTTCCCTCACAAGCAGAAGTCGGCGTTGGTGAAAAAAGAGATGCGGGTATTCCAGTCGCTGGTGGGACCGGATCTCGATGCGGATGCCCTGTTGCCTGCCGCGCTCAAGATGGCTGAGAAGCGGGTAGTGGTGAAGCGGCCGGACTATGCGGGCTGGCTCAACGAACAGAAGCCCAGCATGGCCATCGAGACCAAGAGCAACCGCTTCGATGTCTACGTGATGGCTGCATTGGCAGCGAGTTAACGGCCGGAGTGAGCTGCAGATGCAAAAAGGAGGGCCAACATGACGTTGGCCCTCCTTTTGCGTATTGGGTTCAGTTGCTTGGCGTGAAGTGGATCAGCTTCTCTTCCCCTTGCCAGCTCAGGCGCAGGGTCGCCAGATCCGCGAGGCTGAGCCGCTCGCCACTGTGCAGCAGCAGATACTCGACCCCTTCGCTGGCCTCGATGGTGCGGATCTTGTCAGCCCATTGGCGCTCGTCGCGACTGGTGAGGGTCACCGACAGTTGCCAGCTGGCGGCAATTTCGAGCCAATCGTAGAGATCGCAGCTGATAGGTTGGTAATCCGGCATGATCGGCTCCAAAACAGGTAAACTACTGGTTCAGGCTTCCTGCACGCGGGTCGGCCAGCCCATCTTCTGCTGACGTTCCATTTCGAGCCGTAGCTCGCTGGCGCGCAGGTAGTGCTCCTCCATCCATCCCTTGGGCAGGGTCAGGGTCAGTGACTCCTCTTCTGCCTGCAGGGTGAAACTAGGTACCGTGCCCTGGGTGCGGCGCATGCAGAGGATCAGGGCGATGCGCAGGATGCGGGCCAGCCGGATCGCCTGACGAGCGGTGACCGCCCCCTGCTTCTCCAGTGGCTCCAGCTTGAATTCATCCCGCTGGTTGAACAGCAGGGCCGACAACAGCTTCTTCTGCGCAGGGGTAAAGCCCGGCATATCGATGTTGTCGATGATGTAGGCGGCGTGTTGCGGCGCCTTCTTGTACTCGATACAGAGACCGATTTCGTGCAGCAGTGCTGCGTAGCGCAGGATCGGGCGACCGTAGCGTTTGGAGAGCCGCCAGGCCGGTTGCAGCTGGTTGAACGCCTCGACGGCGGTATCACGCACCCGCTCGGCATGCTCCTTATCCAGCTGATAGCGGCTGATCAGGCTGTCTGCGGTGCGATCCCGGGCATCACAGTCGTGATTGTTGCCCAGCAGGCCATAGATCAGCCCTTCACGCAGGGCGCCACCCGCGAGGGTCATACTCTCGATATTGAGAGTTTCGAAAATGGCGATGAGGATGGCGAGGCCGGAGGGGAACACGGTCAGCCGCTCGGCCGCCAGCCCTTCCAGTTGCAGCTGGTCCAGCTTGCCGCAGGCGATGGCCTGACCCATCAGCTCCTGCAACTTCGGCAGGGTTACCCGTTCGCTCTTCCCTTGCGCCAGCATGATCTCTTGCAGCGCCTGTACCGTGCCGGAAGCGCCGACGCAGGTACGCCAGCCGAGGGCGCGGTAATCTTCCGCCACCTTCTCCAGCACCGCCTTGGCGGCAGTAATCGCCTGTTCGAAACGGGCCTCGGAGAGCTCGCCATCACCGAAGTGATTGTTGAGCCAGGTGACGCAGCCCATGTGCAGGCTGTTGAGCAGTTTCGCTTCGCTATGCTCGCCTATCACCAGTTCGGTACTGGCGCCGCCGATGTCGATGACCAGTCGATTACCTTCACCAGCAGAGGTCCAGGAGACCCCTTCATAGATAGTCTTGGCCTCTTCCTCGCCAGAGATGATCTCGATGCTGTGGTTGAGCACCCGTTCAGCTTCGCTGATGAACTCGTCGACGTTGGTTGCCAGTCGCAGAGTGGCGGTGCCCACTACCCGGATGTTGTCGGCCGGAATGTCCTGCAGCTGTTCGGCGAACAGGCGCAGACAGTCCCAGCCCCGCTCCATGGCGGCACGGCTAAGACGAAAGTCTGCATCGAGCCCGGCAGCGAGGCGCACCTTGCGTTTGACCTTGGCGACGGTGCGCAGGGCTCCGGCGACCTCGCGCACCACCAGCATATGAAAGCTGTTGGAGCCGAGGTCGATAGCGGCATAGAGCGGCGAGTTGTGCAACGGGCCTGTCCTTAGCTCTTGCGCGGCGGACGACGGCGGTTGTTGCTGTTGCCACCCTGGCGATCCCGCATGTTGCGGTTCACCGGCTGACGGTTGCGGAATACCCGTTTCGGCGGGGTGACATCATCCAGCAGCGCTTCGCGATCATATTTGCTGACCGGAATGGCGTGGTGGATGTACTCCTCGATGGCCGGCAGGTTGAAGGCATAGTCTTCACAGGCCAGGCTGATGGAGTGACCGCTCTTGCCGGCACGACCGGTACGACCGATACGGTGTACATAGTCTTCGGCGTCGTCGGGCAGATCATAGTTGAAGACGTGGGTCACGTCAGGGATGTGCAGACCGCGGGCGGCAACGTCGGTGGCGACCAGAATATCGAGCGCACCCTTGGTGAAATCCTCGAGGATCTTCATCCGCTTCTTCTGCGGCACGTCACCGGTCAGCAGACCGACGCGGTGGCCGTCGTTTTCCAGCCAGGCATGGACGTCTTCACAGACATGCTTGGTGTTGGCGAAGACGATGGCTTTTTCCGGCCACTCCTCTTCCATCAGGGAGAGCAGCAGCAACATCTTGTCTTCATTGGAGGGGTAGAACAGCTCCTCCTTGATCCGCACGCCGGTCATCTGCTCCGGCTCTACCTGCACATGTTCCGGGTGGTTCATATGTTCATAGGCCAACTCCTGCACACGCAGGGAGAGGGTGGCGGAGAACAGCATGCTCAGACGCTCGGTCGCGGGCGGCATGCGGCGGAATAGGAAGCGGATGTCCTTGATGAAGCCCAGATCGAACATGCGATCTGCTTCGTCCAGTACCACGACCTGAATGTTGCTCAGATCGATCACCTTGGACTTGAAGTAGTCGATGATGCGACCGGTGGTGCCGATCAGGATATCGACGCCCTGCTCCAGTACGGCCAGCTGCTTGTCGTAACCTTCGCCACCGTAGGCGAGGCCGAGTTTCAGGCCGGTAGAGGCGGCGATGCTGTCGGCATCGTTATAGATCTGTACTGCCAGTTCCCGGGTGGGGGCCATGATGATGGCTCTGGGTTGGTTAACCAGACGGGGCTTGGTCAGCGGGTGAGTCAGCAAATAGTTGAAGGTGGCGGCTAGGAAGGCGATGGTCTTGCCGGTGCCGGTCTGGGCCTGTCCGGCGAGGTCATGGCCTTCTACCAGCAGTGGCAGAGAGAGTGCCTGGATGGGCGTACAATAGTGAAATCCCTTTGATTCCAGACCAGCCAGAACTTCGGGTTCGAGGCCCATTTGGGCGAATTTGTCGGTCGTTAAGTGTGTTTTGCTCATGGCGGTAGGTTATCAGGTTAGGCTTGCAATAATAAACAGGATCATTTCAAATAGGGCAACTATTGCCTTTATTGACGAGTCAATAAAGCCTTATTTACTGACTGGAGTTGGAGATGAGTGACAAGATTGTTCAGCTGAGCGATGCCAGCTTCGAGGCAGATGTAATCAAAGCCGATGGCGCCGTTCTGGTCGACTTCTGGGCCGAGTGGTGTGGTCCGTGCAAGATGATTGCCCCGATCCTGGAAGAAGTTGCCCAAGAGTACGAAGGTCGCGTAACCGTAGCCAAACTGAACATCGACCATAACTCTGATACTCCGCCGAAGTACGGCATTCGTGGTATTCCGACCCTCTTGCTGTTCAAGAATGGCGAAGTGGCAGCGACCAAGGTCGGTGCTCTGTCCAAGACTCAGCTGAAAGAGTTCCTGGACGGCAACCTGTAATAATCGAAGAGGAGCGCATTGCAATAATGCGCTCCTTCTGTTTTATCACCTAGACGCTCACCCCGATTGGTGCTAATTTATCGCTCGTTTGCTAACCTTTTTGCCTGACTCTTTGCTCACACATCAGCCTGGCAAATCAAATCCGATCAGCATCAATCCAGCAGACTGTCTCCTCATTTCAATCCTTGCTTACAGACTTTCACCACTATGAATCTGACTGAATTAAAGAACACTCCTGTGTCCGAGCTGGTCAAGCTTGGCGAATCCATGGGGTTGGAAAATCTGGCTCGGGCGCACAAGAAAGATATTATTTTTGCCATCCTCAAGGCACACGCCAAGGGTGGTGAAGATATCTTTGGCGACGGTGTGCTGGAAATCCTGACCGATGGTTTCGGCTTCCTGCGCAGTGCAGACGGCTCCTATCTGGCAGGCCCTGACGATATCTACGTCTCCCCGAGCCAGATCCGCCGCTTCAACCTGCGTACCGGCGATACCATCTCCGGCAAGATTCGGCCACCGAAAGAGGGCGAACGTTACTTCGCGCTGCTCAAGGTCAACGAGGTCAACTACGACCGTCCGGAAAACTCCCGCAACAAGATCCTGTTTGAAAACCTTACCCCCCTGCATGCCAACGAACGTCTGCGTATGGAACGGGGTAACGGCTCTACCGAAGATATCACCGCCCGTGTACTTGACCTGGCTTCCCCCATCGGTAAAGGCCAGCGTGGCCTGATCGTGGCGCCGCCCAAGGCCGGTAAGACCATGCTGCTGCAGAACATCGCCCAGAGCATCGCCTACAACCACCCGGACTGTGAACTGATCGTTCTGCTGATCGACGAGCGTCCGGAAGAGGTGACCGAGATGCAGCGCATGGTAAAAGGTGAAGTGATCGCTTCCACCTTTGACGAGCCGGCTTCCCGCCACGTTCAGGTTGCCGAGATGGTGATCGAGAAGGCCAAGCGTCTGGTTGAGCACAAGAAAGATGTGGTGATCCTGCTGGACTCCATCACTCGTCTGGCCCGTGCCTACAACACCGTTATCCCGTCATCCGGCAAGGTACTGACCGGTGGTGTGGATGCCAACGCCCTGCACCGTCCCAAGCGCTTCTTCGGCGCCGCGCGTAATGTTGAAGAGGGCGGCAGCCTGACCATCATCGCCACCGCGCTGATCGATACCGGTTCCAAGATGGACGAAGTTATCTACGAAGAGTTCAAGGGTACCGGCAACATGGAGCTGCACCTCTCGCGCAAGATTGCCGAGAAGCGTGTCTATCCGGCTATCGACATCACCCGCTCAGGCACCCGTAAAGAAGAGCTGCTCACCTCAGGTGACGAGCTGCAGAAGATGTGGATCCTGCGCAAGATTGTCCACCCGATGGGCGAGATCGACGGTATCGAGTTCCTCATCGACAAACTGGCGATGACCAAGACCAACGACGAGTTCTTCGACGCCATGCGGCGCCAGCAGAAGTAAGTCCAGTCAGAAAATGACGAAACCGCGGCCCTGGTCGCGGTTTTTGTTTATCTGTTTTCCGGTCGCCCTAGTAGTATGAGATCCCGATGTCACATGGATGGAGACGTCATGAAGCCTGTTTTCTGGTTATTGCTGGGGTTGCTGAGTGCAATGCCAGTTTGTGCGCAAAGTGCTCCGGTCGCGGTGACAGCCGAGACGTTGCAGACTCACCAGCTCTATCTGGCGGGCCGTCTGAAGGAGGGGCAATTCGCAGCCATCGACTCTCTGCTGGCGACCCTGAGTCGCGAGCGGCGGGAGTTCCTGCTGCTGCAACTGCTGCGGGATATTCCCGCTACCACCCTTGCATCCCCCGGGTTGCAACAGTGGGTCGAGGCTCAGGCCGACAAGGCCCCCGAGTGGCTCATGGAGCAGCAGGTCGACGGTTTTCTGGTGCAGCAACCAGTCTATGATTTTGCCGCGCAGGCCCGTCAGCTGCTGGGGGAGTGGCAGCTGCAATCACTGATGCAGCGCTATCGGCAGCAGCTTGCCCAGGGCAGCTTCCAGCTAAAGTCCATCTACTACAGCAGTAACCCCGATCTCGCCATGCAGCAGCAAGCCCTGTTGTTGGCCCTCGACAGCTTGCCGCAACCGATCTGGATGCGGGAGGCGCAAGTGCTGGCCAGCCAGAATATCTATCTGCCCGACAATCATCTGTTGTTCCATCTGTTGCAGCGCACCGGGGAACCGGCGCTCTATAGCATGCTGTGGCGGCGGCCGGCAGATCAGGATGCGCTGCGCGCACTCTCCACCATCAGCCGCTTTCATCACGGCAGTGCTGCCAGCGATCTGCTGATTGCCGCCAGTGGCAATGAGGGATTGAAGGGGGCCGCACTGCGTCAGCTGAGCGCACTCTCCCCCTTGCCACCGCAAGCCCAGAAATACCTGCTGGCGGAGCTCTCCAACCGCCAATACGGGGCGCTGGTTGCCGGTTTGTTGATGGAGGTGGACGAGCCCCAGCTGCTCTCTGCGCTGGCCAGACGCCTCGGCCAGCGTGACATGCCACCCATTGCACCGAGTCTGCTGCCCGATTCGGGTACACCCGATGGGCAGCCAGGGTTATAATGCGTGACCTCCTGAACCCGGTTGGGAACTTGCATGAAATACAAGGATTTGCGTGATTTCATCGCGCAGCTGGAACAAAACGGACAACTCAAGCGCATCACCCGCGAGATAGATCCCTATCTGGAGATGACCGAGATCAGCGATCGCACCCTGCGTGCGGGTGGCCCGGCTCTGCTGTTCGAAAATCCCAAAGGCTACACCATGCCGGTGCTGACCAACCTGTTCGGTACCCCGGATCGGGTTGCCATGGGCATGGGGCAGCCCGATGTGGGCGCCCTGCGTCAGGTCGGGGTCTGGCTCTCCTATCTCAAGGAGCCCGAGCCGCCCAAGGGATTCAAGGAGCTGATGGAGAAGCTGCCGATCTTCAAGCAGGTGCTCAACATGCCGACCAAGCGCCTCTCTTCCGCCCCCTGCCAGCAGGTGGTGCAGGAGGGAGATGCGGTCGATCTCGACCAGATCCCGATCCAGCACTGCTGGCCCGGCGATGTGGCGCCGCTGGTCACCTGGGGCCTCACCATCACCCGTGGCCCCTACAAGAAGCGCCAGAACCTCGGTATCTATCGCCAGCAGAAGATCGGCAAGAACAAGCTGATCATGCGCTGGCTCGATCATCGTGGCGGTGCCATCGATTTTCGCGAGTGGCAGGAGGCCCATCCCGGTGAGCGATTCCCGGTAGTGGTAGCACTCGGTGCCGATCCGGCGACCATTCTCGGCGCGGTGACGCCGGTGCCGGATACTCTCTCCGAATATGCCTTTGCCGGTCTGCTGCGTGGCAGCCGTACCGAGGTGATCAAGGCCATCAGCTGCGATCTGGAGGTGCCCGCCAGCGCCGAGATTGTGCTGGAAGGCTATCTGGAACCGGGTGAGATGGCGCCGGAAGGGCCCTATGGCGATCATACCGGTTACTACAACGAGGTGGACGAGTTCCCGGTCTTCACCATCACCCACATCACCAAGCGGCGCGATGCCATCTATCACAGCACCTACACCGGCCGTCCGCCCGATGAACCGGCGGTACTGGGTCTGGCGCTGAACGAGGTGTTCGTGCCACTGCTGCAGAAGCAGTTCCCCGAGATTGTGGACTTCTATCTGCCGCCGGAGGGGTGCTCCTACCGGATGGCGGTGGTGACCATCAAGAAGCGTTACCCGGGCCACGCCAAGCGGGTGATGCTGGGAGTCTGGTCATTCCTGCGCCAGTTCATGTACACCAAGTTCGTGGTGGTGTGTGACGATGACGTCAACGCTCGCGACTGGAAGGATGTGATCTGGGCTATCACCACCCGGATGGACCCGGCACGGGACACCACTTTGATCGAGCACACCCCGATCGACTATCTGGACTTCGCCTCGCCGGTCTCCGGCCTCGGCTCCAAGATGGGGCTGGATGCCACCAACAAGTGGCCGGGCGAGACCAATCGGGAGTGGGGTCAGCCCATAGTTCAGGATGAGGCGGTGAAGCAGAAGGTGGATGCCATCTGGGATGAGCTGAAGATCCTCGACTGAGGCAAACATGGCTGCTTTGTTGCATTTGCTGCAAAAAGTGATGCGATCTGCAGTTATTTGAGTATTCTCGACTGACGGGGCCAGGGCTGCTGGTCGTCACTCCATAGTGAAACAATGAGCGAAGCGGGCCGAGCGAGCCCGCCACAAGGACAAGAATGCAACGTATCAAATGCCGCGTAGAGGAACTGCGCGAATATGTCGACACCATCTGGCATGTGGCTCTGACGCCGCAGCAAGCGATCAGCTTCAAGCCGGGCCAGTATCTGCTGGTGGTGATGAGCGATTCGGACAAGCGCCCCTTCTCCATCGCCAACTCGCCGACCCGCCCGGGCGTGCTGGAGCTGCAAATTGGTGCCACTCCCGAAAATGCCTACGCCGGTCAGGTGCTGGCCCGCATGCGCGAGCAGGGGGAGATCGAGGTCGAATTGCCCGCTGGCAAGGCGTTCCTGCGCGATGAATCCCCTCGTCCGCTGATCCTGATGGCGGGCGGCACCGGCTTCTCTTACGCCCGCTCCATTCTGGAGTACCTGATCGACACGGGCAGCAAGCGCCCAGTGTTCTTCTACTGGGGAGTGCGTCAGGCTCACTGGCTCTACCAGCTGGAGCAGATGCAGCAGTGGGAGCGTGACTATGCACCGCTCACCTTTATCCCGGTGGTACAGGAGCCTGACGCTGACTGGACCGGCAAGAGCGGGCTGGTGCACAAGGCGATCATGGATGACTTCGTCAGCCTCCACGACTACGACATCTATGTCGCCGGTCGCTTCGAGATGGCGGGTGCCGCACGGGAGGAGTTCAAGATCCTCGGTGCCGAGCCGGAGCGCATCTTCGGTGACGCCTACGAATTTATTTGACGGTATCCCCGTATAGATGACGCAGCCCCCGGTTTTGCCGGGGGCTTTTTTTGGGCCTTCCACCGTGCACAATGATGCACCTTGGTATGGCAATCGCAGCTTTACCCCATGACCTTCCACCATTTTTAACATGGGTGGCTACTAATTAACCGTGGCTGGTGGCATCTTGGTCGGGGATTCTCAGCGGACTGGATAAGGATATCCATAGTGATAGCACGAGGTGGAACAGTGTTGAGTGAAGAGGGCAGGGCATCTGCGGAGGATAACCGGTTGGAGTCCGGCGCTGTCGAGCTGATCTCAACCTTGATCCCGTCCCTTCATGGTAGTGAAATGGCCCGTTTGCAGGCTGAAATCGCCGCACTGAAGCATGAAAATGCCCTGTTGCAGGAGAAGCTCAATGCCGCCCTCGATGGCACCGGCATCTGTCTCTGGCAGGGCACCATTCCCACCGGTGAGCTGCGGGTCTTCAATCTGCAAAACTTCCAGGCTGGCGATATGGCTCCCAGTTTTGAGCTCTGGAGCGCCAAGCTCCATCCCGACGATCGCGCTCATGCCATGGGTAGCTACTTTGTCCATCTTGAGGGTCAAACGCCCTTCTACGAGGCTGAATATCGTACGGTCAGTCCGGATGGATCTGTCACCTGGCTATGGGATCGGGGGCGTGTCGTGGAGCGGGATGGTGATGGCAAGCCGCTGCGGATCATGGGCTCCCATATCGATATCACCCAGCGCAAGGCCTATGAACAGCGGCTGGCGGAGCGGGCCAACTGCGATGCGCTCACCGGGCTGCTCAACCGGCAGGGATTTGGCAAGGCGTTCGCTCTGCAGCCGCCGCAAGGAGCTGGGGCGCTGCTCTTTATCGATCTGGATGATTTCAAGGGGATCAATGACCAGTTGGGGCATGCCTGCGGTGATCAGGTTCTGCAGCAGATGGCGGAGTGGTTGCGTCTCATCATGCCGGGCTCGGCCCTGTGCGGCCGTTATGGCGGTGACGAGTTTGTGGTTTATCTGCATCGTGATGTATCAAACCATGCACTGGCTCATCTGGCCGATGCCCTGATCAGCCGGATGTATGGTTATGTACCCAAACCCGGTTGCCCGCAACGGGTCGGGCTCAGTATCGGTATCGCCCTGTGGGAGGAGGGGCCATTGACCTTCCGGCAGGCGCTGGAGGTGGCTGACAGGGCCATGTACGAGGCCAAGGCTCGCGGCAAGCGGGCCTGGTATCTGCTTCAGGTGTGATGTTTTTTACAGGTTCAATTTAAAGCAAAAACCCCAGCCGAGCCGGGGTTTTCGTTATTCGCCTTTGGCGCCGAGCTGCTGCTCGAGCTGAGCCAGCTTGCTTTCGAGGGCGGCCAGTTTTTCACGGGTACGCAGCAGTACCTTGGTCTGCACGTCGAACTCTTCGCGGCTGACCAGATCCAGCTTGCCCAGCTGGGCCTGCAGCACCTGACGCATCTTCTTCTCGGCCTCTTCACCCATGCTGCGAATGCCGGGTGGCAGGGAGTTGTGCACCTGCTTGGCGATCTCTTCCAGTTTCTTCGGGTCGATCATGATGTCCTCCTTAAGCGTTGGTGGACATTCTACCGACAATTCCCTCACTTTGCCGAGATCGCGACGGCTTTTTAGTCGTGATGGTGCCTGCTGGCTGGTCGGGTCTGGTTAATCCTCCACTGTTGCTACCCTTGCGCCCCTTTGTTGCCGTAAAACCTTGATTCTCTCCACAAACCTGAGCAGAAGATGACCAACATGAGTCTCGTTGGTTGTTGGTTTTATGTTAACTTTGAGCGGTCGAAGTGGTGAATGCTTCGTTGGCTTGTGATGGACAACAACCTATAAAGAGAACAAAAAATGAAGAAGAAGCTAATTTATGCAGCTGTGGTCAGCGCCCTGCTGGCCGGATGTGGTGGAGATAACAACAAGGGAGACACCACCAGCTCCCTGGACTATGCCCTGAGTGGTGGCAGTGGTCTTCGCCCGAGTGTGCTGGCCCCCCGTGCCAGCGACGGTACCCTGAAGTTTTCCACCGAGACTGCCGATCTGTCGAACCCGGTATCTGCCCTCTCCACCCTGGATGGCTGGTCAACCACCCAACCTGTCCAGCTGGTGCCGGCGACCGTGACCGGCGTCTCTGTGCCGGCACCGGCCGCCGGCGAGTATGCCTCGGCCATTGCACCCCTCTATCTGCTGGAGCTGGTGCTGGATCCGGTGACTCAGCGTCCTGTCGGAGTGAAGAACAACAAGCCTCTGACCTATGGCACCGATTTTGTGGTAAGCGATGGTGGTGGCAAACTCAATCTGGTGCCGCTCAAGCCGCTTAATCCCTCTTCCTACTACATGATCGTGGCGACCGACGCCCTCAAGGACAGCCGTGGTGTGCCACTCAAGGCCGGTGGTGATTACAGCAACTTCAAATCGACGGCTGGTGCAACCGTGCAGGAGCAGACCATCAGCAGCCTGATTGCGCTGCAGGAAGGGCTGTTCAAGGCAGCTACCGGGATCACCAGCGATCGGGTGATCTTCTCCGACTGGTTTGCCACCCAGTCCGGTGCCGATGTGCTGCTGGCAGTGAAGGGCGCTGCGGCCACCGTGTTGCAGAGCCCGACCCTGGATGCTGCATCGCTGTGGAAGCAGGACGCCAAAGGCAACACCAGTCTGCCGGGAACATATACGATTGATGCGCTCAATGGCGGGGTGCCCTTCCTGACACAGCTGGCGAACGAGCCATTCTTGCCTCAAGATGATCGGGATGCGATTGCTGCAGCTGTGGCTGCTAATGCCACATTGAACGGCGTCGCGGCGGCGACCAAGGTGTATACCGGTACCGTCAAGCTCCCTTATTTCCTCTCTACTCCAGCGATAGCCGGTTCCTGGGACAAGGCCAAGACCCAATCCTGGCACGGCGCCATTCCCAGCCTCTATGCCATCGCCAACGCGCTGAAAGCGGGTGATAGCGAGGTGATCGGTGGGCTGGTAGGCGCCGGAGTGAATCCGGAGCTGCTGGGTGAGCTGATTGCCGATCCGAGCCGTCAGGCCGATCTGCTGAGGGAGGCGAGCAAGCTGATCGGGGTGACTCTCACCTCAGGTGGCAAGCCGCTGGATGCCGAGCGCAATATTGGCCGTTTCAACCCGCTGCCGACCCTGACCGAAGTACAATCTGTACCGCTGCGGATCTTTGCCCCCACCACTGACCTCAGCACTGTCACTGATGTGATCATCTATCAGCACGGGGTCACTTCTATCAAGGAGAACGCCTATGCGCTGGCGCTGAGCCAGATAGGTGCCGGGTTAGACCCCTCAGTGAACAAGGTGGTTGCTGTCGTGGTGATCGATCACCCGCTGCACGGCGAGCGTGGCTATGCCCTGAGCGGCAGCATGGATACTGTCACCACCTCCGAGAATCCGACTCCCTACCTGAATCTGGGTTATCTGACGGTGGCGCGGGATAACCTGAAGCAGAGCGTGGCCGATCTGCTGGGTCTGCGCCTGGCTGTCGGTCTGGCTAATGCCAAGGGGCTGGGCGGTCAGTTGGGCGGTGTCGGTCTGAAAGTTCACTTCCTTGGGCACTCGCTCGGCGCCATTACCGGGGCCAATCTGCTGGCGGTGGCCAACCAGAAAATGGGTAACGCCGCTGATAGCATGTTCGAGTTTTCAACCGGTGGTCTGTCGATGCCGGGTGGCGGCATCGCCCCGTTGCTGCTCAACTCGCCGAGCTTCGGGCCGACCATCAAGATGAGCGTGCTTACCTCGGGCAGTCCCGAGTTGAAGGCCGGGTTTGAGGCTTATGCTCCCGGTTGCCAGACGGCGGTGCCGACCTGTTTCGTGAACGAGTTCCTGCCCAGTCTGGATGCGGCTACTCAGGCGGGGGCTGCGAGCACCTTGCAGAGCTATACCTTTGCCGCCCAGTCAGTGCTGGACTCTGCCGACCCGATCAATCTGGGCAGTGGCGTCGCCAAGAGCTTCCCGCTATTCGCCACCGAAATTGTTGGTGATGGTGCGCTCAGCTTGCCGGATCAGGTGATCCCCAACAGCATTGCCTCTGCGCCGCTGGGTGGTACCGAGCCGCTGTTCCGGGTGATGGGATTAAAACCGTTGACCGATAGTTACCTTGGCCCCGTCCATCATGCTGCGCGCTTCCTGAAAGGGGGCCATAGCTCGCTGCTGGCCCCTGATGCGAACTTCGATCAGGTTGGTGCGGTCACTTCAGAGATCCAGACCCAGTTTGCCAGCTTCTTTATGAGTGGCGGTGCGGCGGTCAAGGTAACCGATGACACCCTGATCAAGCAGTAACTGCCTATCGCGTAAAAAAAACGCCGCCCTTCGGGGCGGCGTTCTCGTTTCTGCAACTGCTGAAAAATCAGGTCGGCTGGTGGTTGCGATCCAGCCAGCCTTGCAGCAGGCCGACCAGCAGACCGGTCAGGTGGGCGATGTTGGCGGTGCTGGTGCCGAGCATGTCGAAGAAGCCGAGCACCATCCAGAACAGCATAAAGCCCATCAGCGCCGGTGGCAGAGTGAGGCCGCAGGCCGGTTGCAGCTTGCTGCGCAGCCAGCAGTAGCCGAGCAGGGCATAGACCACGCCGGAGAGGCCGCCAAACAGTGGGCCGCTGGCAAAGAACTCGGCGATATTGGGCAGGGCAGCGCCCACCAGCAGCAGGATCAGCAGCTTGCCGCTGCCGAGGCGCTGCTCGATCTGGCCCCCCAGATACCACCACCAGAGCAAGTTGAACACCAGATGGAGCACCGAGAAGTGGATCAGAGCGGGGGTGAAATAGCGCCACGCCTGCCAGTCGGTGAACTGGGCCAGCGTCGGGTGGAATGCCAGTTCATCGTAGATGGGCAGGCCGATGGCCTCGATCCCGTAGATGGCGAGACAGGCGATGATCACCACCAGCGTCAGCGGCCCTGCCTGATGGAGGAAGTCGGTGATGGGATCCGTCATCCCCTTGCTGTAGTCGATGCGGGCATCGGCGCGGCCGGATTGCCAGGAGGCCTCCATGTAGCGCGGGTGGGCCGGCTCGGCCAGAAAGCGCTTCACCTCCAGCTGGGCCTGAGCAAGGCGCTGCTCGTCCGCCAACCAGATGGTGACCCCCAGCTCGGACTGGGTCAGCTCGCAGGAGATGCCCAGGGTCGCCAGATAGTCCACCAGCGCCTGCGCCATGCGGGCGTTGTCGAGCACCAGCAGCTGGATCATGCCTCGCCTGCCTCGATGGGAAACTCCCGGCGCCACGCCTCGAAGCCGCCATCCAGACTGTAGACCTCGTCATAACCCTGTTGCAGCAGGTATTGGGCCGCCCCCTGACTGCTGTTGCCGTGATAGCACATCACGATGACCGGGGTATCGAAATCCACTTCGTTCATAAAGCGCACAAGGGTGCCGTTGGTGAGGTGGAAAGCGCCGACCGCGTGGGCCGCTTCAAAGGATTGTGGGTCGCGAATATCCACCAGACGGGCTTCACCCGCGCTCAGTTTCTGGTAGGCATCATGGGCATTGATATGGGCAAACTGGTCCATCGGGATGTCCTGCGAATAGGTTGATTACGGGCCAGTGTACCGCAAGCTTGGGCGCAAACTAACCCCACAAAAGATAAGGGAGCCAGCGGCTCCCTTGTTGATATGGCATGCGGGTGAGTGGGTTAACCGCCCAGATAAGCCTGCCGTACCGCCGGGTTGGCGAGCAGGGCGGCCCCTGTGTCTTGCAGCACCACGTGGCCGTTCTCCAGCACATAGCCGCGGTCGGCCAGCTTGAGCGCCTGGTTGGCGTTCTGTTCCACCAGAAAGATGGTCATCCCCTTCTGGCGCAACTGCTCTATGGTGTCAAAGATCTGCTGAATGACGATGGGGGCCAGCCCCAGCGAGGGTTCATCCAGCAGCAGCAGGCGCGGCTTGCTCATCAGGGCGCGGCCGATGGCCAGCATCTGCTGCTCACCGCCGGACATGGTGCCGGCCCGCTGCTCCAGTCGCTCGTGCAGGCGGGGGAACAGGGTGAAAATCTGATCCAGCAGGCCGCGCTGCTCGGTCTTGTCGACGAAGAAGGCCCCCATCAGCAGGTTCTCCTCCACCGTCAGGCGGGCGAAGATGCGGCGCCCCTCCGGCACCACGGCGATGTCCTTGCGCATGATGCGGGCGGTGGAGAGCGAGTCTATCTGCTCCCCCTCGAACCAGATGGAGCCGCTGCTCGGCTTGGGCTCGCCGCACAGGGTCATCAGCAGGGTGGTCTTGCCGGCGCCGTTGGCACCGATCAGGGTGACGATTTCCCCCTCTTTCACCTCGACGCTGATGTCGTGCAGCGCCTGAATCTTGCCGTAGTGGGTCGATACGTTGCGAAGTTCTAACATCGTGACTCCTGTGTTTACGATTCGCCCAGATAGGCCTTGATCACTGCCGGATTGCTGCGAATTTCATCCGGCTTGCCGTGGGCCAGCGGGGTACCCTGGTTGACCACGAAGATGCGGTTGGAGATCTCCATCACCAGCTTCATGTCGTGCTCGATCAGCAGCACCGAGACCCCGAACTCGTCCCGCAGGTTGGAGATAAGCTCGTTCAGCTCGTCGGTCTCGTGGGGGTTGAGGCCGGCGGCCGGCTCGTCCAGCATCAGCAGCTCGGGCCGGGTCGCCATGCAGCGGGCGATCTCGAGCCGGCGCTGCTGACCATAGGCCAGGTTGCCGGCGGCGCGGTTGGCGAGATCCTTGAGCCCCACCTTCTCCAGCCAGAAGGCGGACTGCTCCAGCCCCTCCCGCTCGGCGCGGCGAAAGGCCGGGGTCTTGAACAGCCCGGCCAGAAAACCGGTGTTGAGGTGTCTGTGCTGGGCCACCAGCAGGTTTTCCACCGCCGTCATGTCCTTGAACAGCCGCACGTGCTGAAAGGTGCGCACGATTCCCTTGCGGGCGATGAGGTGGCCGGGCAGCCCCTGGATCTCCTCGCCCTTGTAGCGAATGATGCCGCCGCTCGGGCGGTAGAAGCCGGTAAGGCAGTTGAAGATGGTGGTTTTGCCGGCCCCGTTGGGACCTATGATGGAGATCACCTCCCCCTTTTCCACGTCCAGCTTGACCCCGTTGACCGCCAGCAGGCCGCCGAAACGCATCGACAGATCAGAGACTTCCATTAACTTCTGATGAGTACTCATTTTTTCAGCTCCCAGTCCAGGGTGGAGCAAGTCACCGCCAGCAATCCAGCCAGATAGCGCATCGACAGCTCAGAGACGTCCAACAACTTCTGATGCGTACTCATTTCTTCAACTCCAGATGCGGGCGGGTCATCGGCAGCAATCCTTGTGGCCGCCAGATCATCATGAACACCATCAAGAGGCCGAACATCAGCATGCGGTACTCGTTGAACTCGCGCGCCAGCTCCGGCAGCACCGTCATCACGATGGCGGCCAGCACCACCCCGATCTGGGAGCCCATGCCGCCCAGCACCACGATGGCGAGCACGATGGCCGACTCGATGAAGACGAAGGACTCCGGGCTGATGAAGCCCTGGCGCGAGGCGAAGAAGCTGCCGGCAAACCCCGCGAAGCAGGCGCCTATGGTGAAGGCGGTCAGCTTGATGATGGTGGGGTTGAGCCCCAGCGACTTGCAGGCGATCTCATCTTCCCGCAGCGCCTCCCAGGCGCGGCCGAGCGGCATGCGCAGCAGGCGGTTGATGACGAACAGGGTCGCCACCACCAGCACCAGCGCCATCAGGTAGAGGAAGATCACCTTGTGGTTGGCGTTGTAGGCGATGCCGAAGAATTCGTGGAAGGTCTCGAAGCCGCCGTCCTTGACGGTGCGGTTGAACTCCAGCCCCCCCAGGGTCGGTTTGGGAATGCCGGAGATGCCGTTCGGGCCGCCGGTCAGGCTGGTCATGTTGTTGAGCAGGATGCGGATGATCTCGCCAAAGCCCAGGGTGACGATGGCTAGGTAATCCCCCCGCAGCCGCAGTACCGGGAAGCCGAGCAGGAAGCCGAAGGTGGCCGCCATCAGGCCGGCGATGGGCAGGCACTCCCAGAAACTGAGCCCGAAGTAGCTGTTGAGCAGGGCATAGCTGTAGGCGCCGACCGCGTAGAAGCCGACATAGCCGAGATCGAGCAGGCCGGCGAGGCCCACCACCACGTTCAGGCCCAGCCCCAGCATGATGTAAATCAGGGTGAGGGTGGCCAGATCGATGGCGCCGCGGGAGGCCATGAAGGGCCAGCTCACCGCAAACAGCAGCACCAGCACGGCGGTCAGGTTATAGAGTTTGGGCGCCTCTTCCGGGCTTGGCAGCACCAGCTTGGTGAAGCCGACCGAGAAGCCGCTGATGGAGGCCTGGAACAGCCGGCTTATCTGGCCGCGCAGCATCTGGAACCAGAACACCAGGGTGGCGCCGCCCAGCAACCAGGCCAGCGACACGTCGAGCCGGCTCACCACCAGCAGGCGGGTGCCGTCGGTCTCCAGCTTGAAGCCGAGCAGCCAGAAGGAGAGCACCAGCAGTACCAGGCTGGCGATGCAGGCGTGGATCAATTGATGTTTCATCACACTTTCTCCACTTCCGGACGGCCGAGAATGCCAGTAGGCATAAAGAGCAGCACAAAGATGAGCAGGGCAAACGCCATCACATCTTTGTACTCGGTGCTGAGATAACCGGCGGTGAGCGCTTCAACCACCCCCAGCAGCAGGCCGCCCAGTACGGCGCCCGGAATGCTGCCGATACCGCCCAATACTGCGGCAGTGAAGGCCTTCAGACCGGCCATAAAGCCGAGGTAGGGGTTGATGACGCCGTAATACATGCCGAGCAGCACCCCGGCCACGGCGGCCAGTGCAGCCCCCAGCACGAAGGTGATGGAGATGACCACGTGGGTGTCGATGCCCAGCAGGTTGGCCATCTTGATATCTTCCGAACAGGCGCGGCAGGCGCGGCCCATGCGGGAGCGGCCGATGAACTGGGTCAGCGCCAGCATGGTGATGAAGGTCACCACGAAGATGATCAGCTGCATATAGGAGAGGCTGGCCTGAAAACCATCTTCACCCCCCAGGGTCCAGCCACCGGAGATCAGGCTGGGCATGGCGATATCCCGTGAGCCCTGAGCCATCCGCATCATGTTCTGCAGGAAGATCGACATGCCGATGGCGGAGATGAGGGGGATCAGCCGGTTGCCACCACGCAGTGGCCGGTAGGCGACCCGCTCGATGCTCCAGCCATAGGTGCCGGTGATGATGATACTGACCAGGAAGGCGCCTCCCAGCAGTAGAAAGGTGCTGTCGATGCCCATCATCATGAGCCCCGCCATCACCATAAAAGCGACATAGGAGCCGATCATGTACACCTCGCCGTGGGCGAAGTTGATCATGCCGATGATGCCATAGACCATGGTGTAGCCAATGGCGATCAACGCATAGGTGCTGCCTATGGTTAATCCGTTCAGCAGTTGCTGAACCAGATAGAGGAGGTGTTCGGACATACTGCGTTCCCTGTACTTGCCCGCAAAGAGAGGAGGGGGTGAGCGTACTCACCCCCGATCGGCAGATTATTTGACTTGGCTGGAAGTACCGTCAGCGTGCCACTGGAACACACCGAATTCGAAGCCTTTCAGGTCACCGTTCGGTGCCCAGGTCAGGGGGCCCATCACGGTATCGATCGGCGCAGCCTTGATGGCGGCGGCAACGGCGGCCGGGTCATCCTCACCCGCCTTGGCGATACCGGCAGCCAGGGTTTGCACCGCGGCATAGGTGGTCCACACGAATGGACCGGAGGAGTCCTGGCCCTTGGCCTTGAACGCGGCAACCAGCGGGGCGTTGGCCGGCACCAGGTCGTACTTGTTCGGCAGGGTGACCAGCAGGCCTTCGGAAGCCGGGCCGCCGATGGCGGAGATGTCCTTGTTACCCACCCCTTCCGGACCCATGAACTTGGCCTTGAGGCCCTTCTCGCCGGCCTGACGCAGGATCAGACCCAGCTCCGGGTGGTAGCCGCCGTAGTAGACGAAGTCGACGTTCTCTTTCTGCAGCTTGGCGATCAGGGCGGAGAAGTCCTTGTCACCGGCGGTGATGCCTTCAAACGCCACCACCTTGACGCCGGCCTTGTCCAGCGCCGCTTTCACGCTGGAGGCGATGCCTTCACCGTACTGTTTCTTGTCGTGGATGACGGCCACGCGCTGGGGTTTGACCTGCTCGATGATGTATTTGGCGGCAGTCGGGCCCTGGTCGCTGTCCAGGCCGATGGTACGCAGCACCAGCTGATAGCCGCGCTCGGTGATCTTGGGGTTGGTGGAGGCGGGGGTGACCATCAGGATCCCCTCGTCTTCATAGATGTCGGAGGCGGGCAGGGTATTGTCGGAGCAGAGGTGGCCGACCACGAACTTGACGCCATCATTCACCACCTTGTTGGCAATGGCTACCGCCTGCTTGGGATCACAGGCATCGTCATAGATGACGGCTTCGATCTGCTTGCCATTGATACCGCCAGCCTTGTTGATTTGCTCGACCGCCATCTTGCCGCCGGTGAACTGCATGTCCCCGTACTGGGCAACCGGGCCGGTGAGTGGGCCTGCGATACCTATCTTGATGGTGTCTGCCGCGTGTGCGATGGAGATCGATCCAAACAGAGCCAAAGAAACCGCTGCGCTTACTGTAATTTTGCTCAACTTATGCATTGATTCGTCCCTTAATCAGTGGATTGTTTCATTTACGAGTGCCATTCCGGATCGACATCCCGTGCATCCGGCTATAGGTATGGTTCTATCATTCCTCACGGGGCAATAACAAGCTGTTAAAGATACTAACCAGAGGGGGTTGGGTGGGCTTATTTTGAAATAAATGACCTGTTATTTGTGTTTAATTGGAATTTAGTATCGATTCTTCGCCTTAACATCTTGGTAACCAGAGGTGATTATGATGAAGCACAGAGGATTAGTCTGGTGATATTTTACTCTGATGGTGCTCCCATTTTGACCATTAATCGTTTGCGCAAACAGAAATGAGCGCCTAAATTAGCCGGCATTGACAATTCCGTGGCAGAGCCCGTTAAAACCAAGCCTTTATTCGGGAAATCTGCTAATGTTCCGCCTTTGACAGTCAGGAGACAGAGATGGCCACTATCAAGGATGTCGCCTCGCGCGCAGGCGTATCCATCTCCACCGTCTCACATGTGCTCAACCACACTCGGCGGGTCAGCGAAGACGCGACCCAGAAAGTGATTGAGGCGGTGGCAGAACTCAACTACGCGCCCAACTCGGTAGCGCGCAGTCTTAAGATAAATTCGACCAAGACCATTGGCATGCTGGTCACCACCAGCGTAAACCCCTTCTTCGCGGAAGTGGTGCAAGGGGTTGAAGCGTACTGCTTCGAACAGGGCTACAGCCTGATCCTCTGCAACACCGAAAACCAGCCGCCTCGCCAACAGCATTACCTGAGAATGCTGATGGAAAAACGGGTGGATGGTCTGCTGGTATTGGGGACCGATATCGACACTCCGTTGCGCGACATGCTGCGCATCCACAAGAACGTGCCGCAGGTGGTACTGGATTGGGGGACGGAGTGCGATTTCGCCAACGTCATCAACGACAACGCCCGCATCGGCGCCCGCATGGCCGTACGCCATCTGCTGGAGCTGGGGCACCGCGACATCGTCTGCATCACTGGCCAGCTCTCCAAGCCGACCACCCAGCAGCGACTGGACGGGGTGCGTGATGCGCTGGGCGAACACGGTCTGACCCTCAAAGATGAACAGGTCTTTGAAGGGGACTACGAGAGCCAGAGCGGCTTCGATGCCATGCAGCGCATCCTGGCCCTGCAGCCTCGTCCGACTGCGGTCTTTGCCTTCGATGACCCCATGGCGATCGGCGCGATTTGCGCTGCCTGGGAAGCGGGAGTCAAGGTGCCGGACGATATCTCCATCATCGGCTACGACGATGTGGAGATGGCGCGCTTCTCCAGCCCGCCGCTGACCACCATCCGTCACCCGAAGGCGGAACTGGGCCAGCTGGCGGTGAAGCATCTGGTCAGCCGGATCCGCAACAAGGAGCTGGAAGTGGAATCGATGACGGTACAGCCCGAGCTGATTGTCCGTCGCTCGGTCAAACCGCTGCGTTAATCCACACCCGTTGCCAACACGAAAAACCCCCTCTGTCACGAGGGGGGTTTTTGTTTATGGGCGGTTTATTTCAGTTCCGGCCAGTAGGCTTTGTTGGCCTCTATCAAGTCATCGAGAATGGACTTGGCCACCGATGCACTGGGTACTGTCTTGGAGAGGGTGATGGCTTGCCACAGTTTCTGGTAAGAGTGCTCGACCCAGGCTTCGACCACCAGTTTCTCGACCGCGACCTGCTGGCCCATCATGCCCTGCTGGAACAGCGGAATGCTGCCCACCTGCAACGGCTCTGGCCCGCTGCTGCCGACCAGGCAGGGGATCTCGACCATGGCTTCCGGGTCAAAGTTGGGGATGGCGCCGCGATTGGGAACGATCAGCAGCATCCGCTCCTGGGTGTTGAAGGCGATGGCGGTTGCCAGGTCAACGATATAGGAAGCGTGCTCATCGATCTCCAGCTCGCCCGCTGCTGAATTACCTGCCTTGACGATGTCGCTACAGGCGGTGAAGACCTGCTTCTCGCGGTGCTCCATCACCTCGTTGGCACGGGTGTGTTCCGGATTGGAGTGAGCCACCACATAGTCCGGGTAGAGGTAGTACTTCAGATAGGTGTTAGGCAGGGTATCCGGGTCGAGCGCCCACACATCCTTTGCCTTGGCGAAGGTATCGTTCCAGCTTGCTTCGGCATGGCTGGCGCTATTGGGCACATAGCCGTGGCGGGCGACGTGCTCCTTGATCTTCGGCATCAGGTCGTTGCCTTCCAGATCTTCGATGCGGGTCCACCAGCCAAAGTGGTTGAGGCCGTAGTAGCGTACCCGCATCTCTTTGCGGGATTTGAGACCGGCAATCTGGGCCATGCGCCCCTCGATCCCGATCGGCATGTCGCAGATGTTGAGGATTTTGGCGTTGGGACGCAGGCGACGGGTCGCTTCAGCCACAATGGCGGCCGGGTTGGAGTAGTTGAGCATCCAGGCATTGGGTGAGTACTGCTCCATATAGTCGACCAGCTCCAGCACCCCGCCGATGGAGCGCATGCCATAGGCGATACCGCCCGGGCCGCAGGTCTCCTGACCGACCACCCCATGACGCAGCGGGATCTTCTCGTCCAGCTCGCGCATCGGATATTTGCCAACCCGGATATGGGCCATGACGAAATCAACATCGCTAAACGCTGCTTTGGGGTCGGTGCCATAGCTGAAGGCGATCTCGGGAGCCTTCTCTTTCAGCAAGATTTTGCAGGCTTCGGCGATGATCTCCTGACGGGCACCATCGTTGTCGTAGAATTTGATCTCCTTGAGCGGGAAGCGATGTTGATTTTCCAGCAACATCAGAACGATACCAGGAGTAAAAGTGCTGCCACCACCGGCAATGACTACAGAGAATTTTTTCATGATCATGACTCCATTACTAAAGATGATTGTTGATGACTGTTGTTCATAATCGATTCCATATTTTCACGTACCTGAGGTACATGCAGACCGATAATTACCTGGATACTATCGCCATGGCGGACGACCCCATGGGCACCCAATTTAATAAACTCCTCATCTGCTGCTGCCAGCTTGCTGTTAACCAACGATATTCTTAAGCGGGTGGCACAATTATTCAGACTGCGTATATTTTTGACTCCACCAAGCGCTTCGATAATTTGTGTTGCACTATCACTGCCACGCTGGTTTTTGGCTGCCTGATAATCTGATTTTGAATAAAGCTTTATTTCACTGTCTTCCCGGCCCGGTGTTTTAAGATTGAGCCTGATAATCAGCGCGCGGAATATCAGGAACCAGATGCCGGTAAAGACCAACCCTATAGCGATCTGGGTGAACATCATTCCCGCATGGTTGTGGAACATGGGTATCCAGTTCTGCGGCAGGAACTGGTCGAGCAGACCTCCACCCATGTTGCCGACCACACCAAACAGGTACATCACAGTCGACATGGTGGCTGCCAGCAGGGCGTGGATGGCAAACAGCAGCGGCGAGATGAAGAGGAAGGTGAACTCCAGCGGCTCGGTGATACCGACCAGAATGGCGGTCAGGGTGGCCGGGATCAGCAGGCCTGCCACCTTGGCCTTGTTCTCTTTGGCTGCCGTGGCATAGATGGCCAGAGCAATCCCCATGGCACCGAAAATCTTCGAGTTGCCGTGCAGGGCGAAGCCACCCTGAGGGAACTGTTCAATCAGCGGGCGAGTACTCTGGCTGAACTCCAGCATGTGCTGCGCCCAGTAGAGCTGAATGCCTCCCTCTACTGCCGCTGGGCCGAAGATGAAGGGGCCGTAGATAAAGTGATGCAGGCCGGTCGGGATCAAAATCCGCTCTAGGAAGGTGTATACCCATACCCCGACCGGACCCGAGATCAGCATGAAATTCTGCAGGGAGGCGATGCCCATCTGTACTTTTGGCCAGCCAAGCAGGGTCAGCCAGGCGCAGGGGATCATCACGAAGAAGGCGACAATGGTGACAAAGGAGCTGCCCTGAAAGATGCCGAGAAAGACCGGCAGTTGGCGATCAAACAGGCGGTTGTGCAGTGCCGTCACGATGCCGGAGATGACGATGGCCCCTATGATGCTGGTATCCAGGGTCTTGATCCCCGCGACCATGGCGAGGCCACTTTCACCCCCTACATCCTGACTGAAGTCGACCCCGAAATAACTGCCCCAGGTCATGCCCATGGCGTTGATAAAATAGTTCCAGGTCATGAAACTGACCAATACAGCCAGACAGGCTCTGGCTTGTGCCTTATTTGCCAGACCGATTGGCAGGCCAATCGCAAATATTAGCGGCATATTTCTGAATACTGTCCAGCCACCCTCTTCAATAATATGGATGATCTGAAAAAATAATCCTTGTGGGTTTGCCAGTGATTCACCGACAAACATCGGGTTTTTCAGCATAATTGCAATGCCTACTACCATACCTGCAAAAGGAAAAAGCAGTACAGGAGTGAACATTGCTCCGCCAAAACGTTGAATTTGACTGAGCATATATTGTCCCTTGGTTGAAATAGCTAATCGAATCCTTGCCGGTGTTGCCAGATGCAAATTAGCAACGATAAAAAGAGACCTCATGAAATATCTTGGAATAATGTGATCTGACGCATGCAGTTATTTAGACAAAGATGTCTAACTTTTGCGATATTGTTGTACCTCTTGGTTTTGTGATGTTCTTGCAGCTTTAGTTTAAATTTAAGTTATTGTTTTTATGCAATTTATCCACTTACTTAAGAATAAGATGGTTGGCGTTGTGACCACAGGAGATGTCTAGCAGTGATCTATAAATCGGTGGCTGACCGACTCAGGATCAGGGTAAACGGTGCCGAGTGCCGGGTGGGAGATGTGTTGCCGGGCGAAAAAGCGCTGGCAGAACAGTATGGCGTCTCCCGCATGACCATTCGCAGAGCGGTAGATATGTTGATCGAGTGGGGATTGGTCGAGCGGCGCCACGGCAGCGGCACCTATGTGACAAAAAAGGATGTCCAGCATGAGACCAAAGGTCTGAGCGGGTTTACCGAACTGATGCGCGAGCAGGGGCGCACATTGACCAGCCAGGTACTGGAGTTTCGTACCATGCCCGCGCCACCGGCCATCGCCAGTCAGCTGAGGGTTAAGGTGAATGAACCCGTCTATTACTCAAGCCGGATCCGCTCGGTGGATGGTCGGGCACTGCTGCTGGAAGAGAGCTATATGCCGGTCAGACTGTTTCGCAATCTGTCGGTCGCCCATCTGGAAGGGTCCAAATTCGACTACATCGAACGGGAGTGCGGCATCGCGATTGCGGGCAACTATGAGTGCTTCAGTGCCGTGCTGGCGGATCGGGCTACTGCCGAGCTGCTCCATATCGAGCAGGGGGCCCCTATCCTGCGGCTCACCTCACTCTCATACAGCGAGAGCGGAGAGTTCCTCAACTACTCCATCATGTTCCGTAATGCCAACGACTATCACGTTGACTACCACCTCCACCGTGCCCGCGGCTAGTGCCTGGCTGATGAGGCAGCGTGTCGTTGAAAGAGGGGAGAGCCTGCGAGGGAGGCATTGGCCATAACTCCTCCCTCGGCCCATGCAGATCAAAATAATCAACTCAAATGTTAGTTATCCTTGCTGCCGGATCCGGATGTAGGCAGTGGGGGATGCATGAGCGTGATTGAAGCGATAACCATGGTGGCCGGTATGGTTTATCTGGTGTTGTTGGCGTGGCAGGTGCGCACCGGCTGGCCGGGGCGTCTTGCGCTCGGCCTGCTGGGGCTGGTCTGGTTGCTGGCGGCCGACAGCCTGCTCTGGCTCGCACTGGGGACGGTCACCGCCGTGCTTGCCCTCCGGCATCAGAGGCGGCCGCTGCCCGCCCTGGAAGCGATCGACAGTCAGCAGTTGCGGGCAGGCACTCGCCATCTGCTGCTGCTCTGCTGGGGGCTGGTCACAGTGCAATACAGCCTGCATATCTGGCAGTTGGGACAGGGGATGAGCCCCTGGCTGGTGCGCCCGGACGTGGTGGATGCCTTCCTGCCCATCGCCGGTGGCCTCGGGCTGCGGGCCTGGTTCGCGCAGGGGTTGGTGGATCCCCACCATCCGGCGGCCACCGTCACCGTACTGGTACTCTCCCTGTCGGCCCTGCTGCTGGGGCGGGCGTTCTGTGCCTGGTTCTGTCCGCTCGGGCTGGTGGGGGAATGGCTACATGGCCTGCGCCACCGGTTGCTGCCGGGGGAGTGGAGCCCGCCGCGCTGGCTGGATCTTGCCCTGCGTACCCAGAAATTTCTGGTGCTCGGCTTTCTGCTCTTCATCATCCTGCTGGCGGTGCCGGCTGCTGCCCTGCCCGGCTACTTCACCAGCCCCTACCATCAGGCGGCGGATATGAAGATGGGGGCCTTCTTCTTCAACCTGACCCTGATCTCGGGTCTGTGCCTCGGCTGGGTGTTGCTGCTTACCGCGACCTTTCGTCAGGGATTCTGCCGCTACCTCTGCCCCTATGGCGCTTGGCTCGCCCTGCTGGGGCTACTGACGCCGCTGCGCATTCGCCGTGACCCGGCCCGCTGCCTGCGAAGCCAGGGTCATGACTGCGACAAGTGCAGCCGGGCCTGTCCATCGCGCATTGCGGTGCACCAGCTTATTGCGGTACGCAGCCTGGAGTGCACCGGCTGCCTGAGCTGCGTGGCCGCCTGCCCCAAGCGGGTCGAGGCCCTGCACCTTGGCAGCAAGGTGAAGCGGCTTGCACCAAGCCGTTTGCTGGGGCTGCTCTGCCTGTTGCTGCTGGTGCTGCCGTTGCTCGCGTATGGCCTGCTGGAGATCTGGGTTAGCCAGACGCCGCTGGCGATACGGGCTCACCTGCTGCAACTGTTGCCACAGCTGACCCATTAACCGGGGAGGGTGACTGTGTGACCATGGCGCAAGGTCATAGGGTATGCACATGGACACCCTCGGGTGTCCGTTTTCATATTCGGGTGGGAGTGGGCTGAGGGGGAGGTAGTGCAGACCGACTGGCTTATAAGCTGGCGAAATCCACCTCGGGCAGGGTTTCGAAGCCGGGGCGGGCGAACAGGTAGCCCTGCATCAGGTTGATGCCCATCTCCCGCAGGCAGGCCATCTCTTCGCGGGTCTCGATCCCCTCCGCCAGCGGGGTGATCTGCAACTCGGCAAACAGCGCCAGACAGTGGCGCACTATGGCTTGCCGGGTCGGGTCCTGGTCGATGCCCCGCAGCAGGTGCATATCGAGCTTGACGATGTTGGGGTGAAAATCGGCCAGCAGGTTGAGGCCCGAGTAACCGGCGCCAAAGTCATCGATTGCCGTCTTGAAGCCGAGGGCCTGATAGTGATCGACGATACTGCGGAGATGCTGGCTATCCTGCACCTGCTCCACCTCGGTCAGCTCGAACATGATCTGCTCGATGGGAAAGAGATGCTCGCGGGCTGCCTGCAGGGTGGTGCGGATGCAGCGCTCCGGACGGTAGACCGCATTGGGCAGAAAGTTGATGCTCAGCATTCCCCGCATCTCGAGCCGGGCGGCCAGCGCGATGGCCTTGATCCGGCACAGCTGATCGAAACGGTAGCGATTGCCGTCGTTGACCCGGGCAATCACGCTCTGCGCGGGTTCGTTGTTGATCCCCCGCACCAGCGCCTCATAGCCGAATATGGTGCGCTGGCTGCAATCGACGATGGGCTGGAAGGCCATGGTGAAATCGAAGTCGAGATCCACCTGCTCCTGACACTGCTGGCAGATTGACGGGGCGGGGGCGGTTGGTATGTTCATGACGTTCCTCTGATTGGCCGTGGCGGCACTGGGCACTGTCTCAAATGATAACAGCTCATTACCCCGCTGTAGGTTCGATTAGCGCAGCGTAATCGGACGATCGAGAGGTTTTGATTACGGTTGTTGTCGTGAAGCAGGATCGGCCAGCTGGAGGGGGAAATTCTACTGGCCGTGATGGCGGGATAATCCATTTACGCGAACGTCCGATTACGCCTGACGGCTAATCGAACCTACCCGCTAGGTGGGTGTCCCAGCGTAGTCATATTCAACTTTTTTTAAGCCCTTTTTTTCATCTACGACAAAGAAAATTGCATTCATCCATGTTTTTTCCATTAAACGTGAATATATGGTCATGTCGTGTTCGTTCTTTTTCAGTAGAAGACGTCTTACATGGTTTAAATTATTCAAACCATTTCTTATTTGTGAATCACAAAATTTTATTATAATTACAGCTGGTAATGAACCTCCTGCTCGGAAAATAATAAATCCATTATCTTCCATTCCCATATGGTTGTAAAATTTGGGGTCGCCCGGAGTTCCATCTATATCCATCATGACTGCTCTGAGTCGAGTAAATAGTTCTACCCCAAGATTAAACTTACTATGATCAGAGAAACGCTGATTGACTTTATTTAGGTCTTCGCAATATTCAGCTGGCGAATAAGACTTTAGTGGATACCTCGCTTCTTCAACAATGAATTTTTCTAACTCTACTAAAAGCGATCGCTCATCTCTAGATAAGCTTAGCCTTAAGTCATTGGTAATGTTGATTAACCCATGACTATAACTTTTCATCTTCTTATCAAGGATTTTTTTGGGTGCTGAAATAAGCAAAGATACAATACTAGACTTCAGCAGAAGTTCAATTGCATAACCAAGTAATAAAAAACTTGCCTTATTAGCCGCAGCTTTTTCATCAAGAAGTTCAAAAGTCTCTTGTGAGCTGGCTCTAATGATGTTGCCATTACTATCTCTTGTGAGATTTTCGAATTTAAGTTGTGCGTTTTTGGCGCAATTCCGTAGAAGCTTGGCACTAATTATTTTCCCATCTGCTTCTTTTATCCAATCCTGTTTTTTGAAAATTCCATTTTCACCAGTAGATTTTATAGGCTGCTCCCATAAGTCCAGTTTACTCATGTTAACCCCTTGTTGAAGAGAATTAGTTTATATAAAAACGGCGCCTTTACGGCGCCGTTTTTAATATCACTCAACCCAACCAACATCACTGCAGCAGGGAGATATCCGCGACTTGCAGGAACAGGTTACGCAGGTTGTTCAGCAGTGCCAGACGGTTGGCCTTGAGGGCTTCGTCGTCGGCCATCACCATCACTTCGTTGAAGAAGGTGTCGACCGGCTCGCGCAGGGCGGCCAGACGGGTGAGGGCTGCCTGATAGTCACCGGCAGCGAACAGCGGGGCCAGTTCGGCTTGCAGTTCGGCAACCTGGGTGGCCAGCGCCTTCTCGGCGGCATCGACCAGCAGTTCCGGTTTGACGGCAGTCGGCAACTCGCCTTCGACCTTGGCCAGAATGTTGCTCACGCGCTTGTTGGCGGCAGCCAGTGCCAGTGCGGCATCCAGCGTGCGGAAGTGGCTGACGGCCTTGACGCGACGATCGAAGTCGAGCGGACGGGTCGGGCGGCGTGCCAGTACGGCCAGCACCACGTCGGCACCGATGCCTTCGTCCTGATAGGCGGCGCGGAAGCGGCCCAGCATAAAGTCGACCACGTCGGTGACGACGGTTTTGTTGGTCAGCTTGTCGCCGTAGACGCGTACCGCTTCTTCAACCAGTTCAACCAGATCCAGATCCAGCTGCTTCTCGGTCATGATACGCAGGGCACCGATGGCGGCGCGACGCAGGGCGAACGGGTCTTTGTCACCCTTCGGCAGCATGCCGATGCCGAAGATACCGGCCAGGGTGTCGAACTTGTCGGCCAGCGCAACGGCGCAGGCAACCAGACCGGACGGCAGGGCATCACCGGCAAAGCGCGGCATGTACTGCTCGTTGAGGGCCACGGCCACCGCTTCGTCTTCGCCATCGTGACGGGCGTAGTGCATCCCCATGACACCCTGGGTGTCGGTGAACTCGCCGACCATGTTGGTCATCAGGTCACACTTGGAGAGCAGACCGGCACGCTTGGCCTGAGCAACATCAGCGCCGATACGCTCGGCGATAAAGCCGGCGACGGTCTCGATACGCTCGACCTTGGCCTTGACGGTGCCCAGCTGTTGCTGGAACAGCACGGTTTCAAGGCGCGGCAGGCGGGAGGCCAGGGTCTGCTTGAGGTCGGTCTTGAAGAAGAACTCGGCGTCAGAGAGACGGGGGCGAACCACCTTCTCGTTGCCGCTGATGATCTGGCTCGGGTCTTTGGACTCGATGTTGGTGACGAAGATGAACTTCGGCAGCAGCTTGCCGTTCTTGTCGTAGACCGGGAAGTACTTCTGGTCACCCTTCATGGTGTGCACCAGCGCTTCAGCCGGCACGGCCAGGAACTTCTCTTCGAAGTTGGCGGTCAGCACCACCGGCCACTCGACCAGTGCGGTCACTTCTTCCAGCAGGGCGTCGTCCAGATCGGCTACGCCACCGAAGGCGGCAGCGGCCGCTTCGACGTCAGCCTTGATCTTGGCCTTGCGCGCCATAAAGTCGGCAATCACCATGCCGCGCTCCTGCAGGATCTGCGGGTACTGGCTGGCGTTGTCGATGGTGAACTCGCTCTCGCCCATAAAGCGGTGACCGCGGATGGTGCGGGCAGAGTCGATACCCAGAATGTGGGCAGGGACCAGATCCCCATCCAGCAGCAGGGTCACGGTGAAGACCGGACGCACGAACTGGATGGTCTTGTCGCCCCAGCGCATCATCTTCGGGATCGGCAGCTTGGCCAGCGCAGAGGCGACCAGTTCGCCCAGCAATTCTTTGGCCGGACGGCCTTCGACCTTGGCGGTGTGAACCAGCCACTCGCCCTTGTCGGTGACCAGACGCTCGGCCTGCTCAACGGTGATGCCATTGCCACGGGCCCAGCCTTCGGCAGCCTTGGTCGGCTTGCCTTCGGCATCGAACGCCTGCGCCACGGCAGGGCCGCGCTTCTCGACGCTCTTGCTCGGCTGTTCGCCAGCCAGCTCGCTTACCTTCAGCGCCAGACGGCGCGGTGAGGCAAACCACTCGACGTCGCCGAAGGCCAGATCGGCCTTGGTCAGTTCGGCTTTGAAGTTGTCGGCAAAGGCTTCGGCCAGGGAGCGCAGGGCTTTGGGCGGCAGCTCAGCAGTACCGATCTCTACCAGAAATGTATGTTGTGCCATGTCCGTTCCTTAACCTTGCTTGTTCTCACTGCGCTGACACATCGGGAAGCCCAGCGCTTCGCGGGAGGCGTAGTATGCCTCTGCCACGGCCTTGGTCAGGGTGCGAATGCGCAGGATGTAGCGCTGACGCTCGGTGACCGAGATGGCCTTGCGGGCATCCAGCAGGTTGAAGGAGTGAGCGGCTTTGAGGATGCGCTCGTAGGCAGGCAGCGGCAGCGGTTTTTCCAGTGCCAGCAGGTTCTGGGCTTCCTTTTCGTACTGCTCGAAGCAGTGGAACAGGAACTCCACATCGGCGTGTTCGAAGTTGTAGGTGGATTGCTCCACTTCGTTCTGGTGGAACACGTCGCCGTAGGTGGTCTTGCCCAGCGGGCCGTCAGACCAGACCAGATCGTAGACGCTGTCTACGCCCTGAATGTACATGGCCAGACGCTCGAGACCGTAGGTGATCTCGCCGGTGACCGGCTTGCACTCGAGGCCGCCAACCTGCTGGAAGTAGGTGAACTGGGTCACTTCCATGCCGTTCAGCCACACTTCCCAACCCAGACCCCAGGCACCCAGGGTCGGGTTTTCCCAGTTGTCTTCCACGAAGCGGATGTCATGGATTTCAGGATCCATGCCCAGCTCTTTCAGGGAGCCCAGATAGAGTTCCTGAATGTTGTCGGGGGAAGGCTTGATGATCACCTGGAACTGGTAGTAGTGCTGCAGGCGGTTCGGGTTTTCACCGTAGCGGCCGTCGGTCGGACGGCGGGACGGTTGCACGTAGGCGCAGGCGATGGGCTCCGGGCCCAGGGCACGCAGACAGGTCATGGGGTGGGAAGTACCGGCACCCACTTCCATATCCAGCGGCTGAATGATGGTACAGCCCTGGCGGGACCAATAGTCCTGCAGCTGCAGGATCAGGCCCTGAAAGGTTTTGACATCGAATTTTTGCATAATTTTTTTCGCGCGAAGTGAAAATCAGAGCAAGATTTGCTGAATGTGAACCGAGGGAGTATACCGTCTGGCATGGTCGGATAATAGGCGAAATTGCAGCGGATTCGCGGGATGGTGCTGCGCTCTGGCTGGTCGGGCGGGATGTCCGGTATATGATGTGAGCAGTGCCGCCTGCAGAGTGGGCAGGGTCGGGCAAACCGCTGAAATAACGAGGGAGAGGAAATGGAACTGCGCTGCGCCTGGGTGACCAAGGACCCGGAATACATTGAATACCATGACAAACAGTGGGGCAGGCCGGTCTATGACGCCCGCGAGCTGTTTGCCAAGCTCTGCCTCGACGGCCAGCAGGCGGGGCTGTCGTGGATCACCATCCTCAAGCGCACCGAGAGCTACTACCGCGCCTATGCCGACTTTGATCCGGTGCAGATTGCCCGGTTCGACGAGCAGGATGTAGAGCGGCTGATGCAGGACACCGGCATCATCCGCAACCGGCTCAAGGTGCAGTCGATCATCAGAAATGCCCGCGCCTATCTGGCGTTGCAGGAGCAGGGGATCGACTTCGCCGACTACCTGTGGGGCTTTGTTGGCGGTGCCCCCATCGTCAACCAGCGGCAGGGCAACGGCGATATTCCGGCCACCTCGCCGGAGTCGGATGCCATGTCGAAAGCGCTCAAGAAGCTCGGCTTCAACTTCGTCGGCAGCACCATCTGTTACGCCTTTATGCAGGCGGTGGGAATGGTGAACGATCATCTGGTCAGCTGTCCTTGCCACGCCGAGTGTCAGTTACCGCGCTGACAGCCCGCCGATTGCCCAAAAAAACATCACTCTCGCCATCTGTTCAGGCTTGCGTCAGACAATGGCGTGCCAGCGCGTTACAATCCGGCCCCCGGCATGGTGCCGGATTGTTTTCACAGAGGTTTTTTCATGCGAGCCAAGATCCTGGTGCCAGCTCTGGCACTGACCGTTGCCCTGAGCGGCTGTACCACCAACCCCTACACAGGTGAATCCCAGACCTCAAAAGGTGCCTGGGGCGCGCTGGCTGGCGCCGCTGCCGGTGCGGCCGTAGGTGCGCTCTCCTCCAGCAAGGGTGACCGCAAGAAGGGCATCCTGACCGGCGTTGCTGCTGGCGCGGCGCTGGGTGGCGGTATCGGCTACTACATGGACGTGCAGGAAGCCAAGCTGCGCGAGAAGCTGCAGGGCACCGGCGTCAGCGTGACCCGCAATGGCAATGAGCTGATCCTCAACATGCCGAACAACGTCACCTTCGACAGCTCCAGCTCCCAGCTGAAAGCGGCCGGTGCCAACACCCTCTCCGGCGTGGCCATGGTGGTTGCCGAGTTCGACAAGACCCGCCTGAACGTGGTCGGTCACACCGACAGTACAGGTTCCCGCGATCTGAACATGAAGCTCTCCCGCGATCGTGCCGATGCCGTTGCCGCCCAGCTGATTGGTCAGGGCGTAGCAGGTAGCCGCATCTCCACCACCGGCGTGGGCCCGGATCAGCCGGTTGCTACCAACAGCACCGCCGCTGGCAAAGCCCAGAACCGTCGCGTGACCATTACCCTGACCCCGACCGCCTAAGTCGTTCAGGTTTCGGTAACGAAAAGGCCCCGCCAGTGATGGCGGGGCCTTTCTATTGGAGCCGTTGCTGGCAATGGCCCCTTGTTGTTTGCTCCCTTCTCCCCTTGTGGGAGAAGGGGCGGGGATGAGGGGGATAAGCGCCTCTTAGACTGCCGCAGTCAGCTGTACTTCGACCTTGTAGCCTTCGTGGGCTAAGCGGGCTTGTACACAGGCGCGCACGGGGGCGGTGCCAGCCGGGATCCAGGCATCCCACTGCTCGTTGAAGGCGGCGATGTCCTGAATGTCTTTCAGATAGATATTGGCCATCAGGATCTTGTCGACGCCGGAGCCGTTGGCTTCCAGCAGGCGTTGCAGGCTCTCAAGTACTTCGCGGGTCTGCTGGTGGATGTCGGCCTCTTCGCTGACGGGCACTTCCACCACGTAGAGGGTGCCATTGTGGATGACCACGTCTGACCAACGCTGAGTGGTGCCGATTCGGGTAATGGTTGTCATGGAGTGCTCCGGTACGGGGGCTTATTGACCCTTGCGGATCAGATAGCGGTAGGGGGCCTGCTCTGTCTCGCTGGCGACCAGGGTGTGATCCATAAAGCGGCAGAAACTGGGGATGTCGCGGGTGGTTGAAGGATCGTCGGCACTGACCAGCAGGGTCTCGCCATCCGCCATCAGCCGCACTTTCTTGCGAACCATCATAACGGGTTCCGGGCAACGAAGCCCGATTGCGTCCAACTCATGAGTTGCGCCGCAGAATAAATCACTCATCTATTATCAACCTTCAACCTATTCGGCTGCCAATGATACTCAGGGCTAAAAAATAATCAAACAAACGACCCGTTAACCAGCATATGTAACCGAAATGTTATTGAACCCTATCCAGCTTGCGCCGGACGAGTAATATAAAAATTGAACCATATTCAACAAGGAGGTGAATATGCAGGTCTCCTACGGCAGATTACAAGCCTATGCAGGCATGGGGTTCTTGTCCTTCGCCATGATAGTGATGGGCAGCCCGATCGGGAATACCGGTACCTGGTTCGGCTCCATGGTGATGGTCGGGTTGGGGCTCTGGATCGAGCTCAGCGATTACTATGACGAGGATGAGGACGAGAACGATCAATCCTGAATCGGATGACGATTCAACAACAAAGGCGGAGCAATTCCGCCTTTGTCATTTCTGCCGTTTGGCAATGTGCCCGGATCAGCGGGTCGAGCGCATCGCCCGCTCCAGATGCAGCGCCGTCTGCTCCGGGTTGGCCTTGGGGTCGTTGAAGAAGTTGCTCAGCACATCGAGGATCGCCTGCCGCATATTGGTCGGCGTCGCCATCCCCTCCGCCATACTGGGCAGCAGGTTGTCCTGCTTTTCCGCCAGCAGGAAGTCCTGATAGGAGCGGACGGCGCAGCGGTCGAACTTGCTCATGTCGGGATTGGTCAGCGCCGGGATCGACCCCTTCACCCGATTGAACTCCTCCTGAAATTTTGGCGTCATCAGTAGCTGCGCCAGATCGCCCTGCGCCTGCAGCTGGGCCGGATCCCGCTGTTTGAACATGGCGATGGAGTCTAGGTTGTAGCTGAACAGTCCGGCGCTGCCCGGGCTCGGCAGGCAGGCGATATCCTCACCCGGCCGGTAGTTACCGGCACTCAGTTCACCCTTCACCCAGTCCCCCATCACCTGCATGGCGGCGCCACCGCTCTCCAGCAGATTGGTGGCCTGATGCCACTTCATACCGGCGTATTTTTGCGGCACATAGGCGCGCAGCTGCTGGAAACGGGTCAACACCCGCACCATGTCAGGGCCGGTCAGGGTGGCGCTGTCCTGCTCGAGGAACGCCTTGCGATAGAATTCTTTTCCGCCCTCACCGAGTGCCACCGTTTCAAACAGTACCGCCAGCTGCCAGGGCTCGTTGCCAATGGCGAGCGGGGTGATGCCCCGTTTTTTAAGCTGGTCGGAGACGGTGACAAACTGGGCCCAGTCGGTGGGCGGAGCCAGCTTGTTGCGCTCGAAGATTTTGCGGTTGAGCCACAGCCAGTTGACCCGGTGGATGCCGGTGGGCACCGCCATCAGGGCGCCATTCTGACTGAGGGTGGCGCGCACCATGGGCGGCATCTGACTGTACCAGCCGAGGTGCTCGGCCATAGGGGTGAGATCGCGCAAAAAGCCGAGTCCGGCCCACTCCTTGAGCTCGTAACCCTTGAGGTGGGCCGCTTCGGGCGGGTTGGCCGCCAGCGCCCGGCTCTTCAATACCGTCATGGCGCTCTTGCCGCCGCCGCCCTGTACCGCGAAGTCGTTCCATTGGTTGCCCTGTCGAGTCCACTCGGATTTGAGCACTTCGACCGCTTTCGCTTCGCCGCCGGACGTCCACCAGTGCAGCACTTCCACCTGGGAGGCGGCAACGGGAGCAGAGAGCAGGGCGATGACAGAAAAAGACAACCACTTCATAAGGTTACTGCCTTGGTAGGGAGAGCGTGGCCTGCAGGCCACCTTGCGGACGGTTTTCCAGCACCAGATCGCCGCCGTGGGCGTGGGCTATGTTGCGGGCGATGCCAAGGCCGAGGCCGGTGCCAGCCTGATCCGTGCTGAGCCGGTAATAGGGCTCGAAGATGCGCTCGAACTGGTCATCCGGCAGGCCGGGGCCCTCATCCATGATGAAGAGGATCAGCATCTCCTCGTCATCCATGATGATGATGCGTACCCGCTGGCCGTACTTGATGCCGTTGTCTACCAGATTGCCGATGCAGCGCTTGAGCGCCAGCAGCTTGCCGCGATAGGGCCACTTGCAGTGGCCTTCGATGGTCAGCCGCTCGTCGTGCAGGTTCATCGACTCCGCCATCTGCTCCAGCAGGGCGTTGATGTCGATCTCCTCGATATTCTCGTGAATGTCGGTCTCTTTAACCGTCTGCAGCGCCCCTTTCACCATCAGCTCCAGTTCGTCGAGATCCTTGTTGAACTTGGCGATTTGCACCTCGTCGTCGAGCAGTTCGACCCGCAGTCGCAGTCGGGTGATGGGGGTCTTGAGGTCGTGGGAGATGGAGCTGAACAGCCGTTCTCTATCATCGATATAACGGCGGATGCGGTGCTGCATGATGTTGAAGGCGCGGGTCGCCGCCACGATTTCCGACGCCCCTTCCTCTTTGAGCGAAGGTTGATCGATATCCTTGCCGAGATTCACCGCCGCCTTGGCGAGACGGCGCAGTGGCCGGGTCTGCCATCGCACCAGCATAAAGGTGAAGAAGCAGAGGAACACCGTCATCAGGGCGATGAAACGCACCTGGTTGCTCGGCATCACGGTATCGTCGAGGGTCATGTAGGGGGCGGGCAGCAGGGCCGCCAGATAGAGCCACTCCCCCTTTTCAATCTCGATCTGGGTCACCAGTACCGGTGGATTGAGCGGCTCCAGCGACAGGGTGTAGCGGGCCCAGGAGGAGGGGAGATCCGCCAGCAGGGTGTCGTTGTTGAAGACGTGGAGGTCATCGGGTCGGGAGAAGTCCACCTTGATCGCCATGGCGTCGGAGAGCTTGCGGGTCAGCACTCCCTGAACCTCCTCCAGCACCTGCGTCTTGCGTTCGCTGTCGGGGATGGCGTTGATGTGGATCTCTTCCTCGTTGAGCGAGACGAAGAAGCGGCTGCCCCCCATGTTGCGCAGCTGGTCCAGCGCGATATGGCGATACTGCAGCGGCAGGGATTTGAAGAAGTTGACGGTGGAAGCGGCAGACATGGCGAGGTTGCGGGTGGTGCTGAGCATCCCCTCCAGCTCCCGCTTCTGGATCTGCTGCATCCAGATGCCGGTCAGAATGGTCTGGGAGAGCAGGATGGCCAGCAACAACAGCAGGATCATCCGTGACAACAGGGAGCGGGGCACCAGCGCCCCCCAGGACCACTTGTTGCTCATGGCAGCTCGTGCACCTCGGCAATCAGCATGTAGCCGCTACCGCGGATGGTCTTGATGATGCGCGGGCTCTTGCCGTTGTCGCCCAGCTTCTGGCGCAGACGGCTGATCTGTACGTCGATGCCGCGTTCCATCGGCAGGCTTTCGCGGCCGCGGGTGGCATCCGAGATGGTGTCGCGATCCAGCACCACGCCGGGCTGTTGCAGGAACATGCCGAGCAGCATGGCATCGCTGCCGGAGAGATCCAGCAGGCTGCCATCGTCATGGGTCAGCTGGTGGCTCAGGGTATCGAGGGTCCACTCGGCAAAACGCAGGCGGCGGCTCGGCTCTTTCTCTTTTTCCGGCTGGCGGAATTCGGCGCGGCGCAGCAGTGCCTTGATGCGGGCCTGCAGTTCGCGGGGGCTGAACGGCTTGGCGATATAGTCGTCGGCGCCCAGTTCCAGACCGATCACCCGATCCGCTTCGTCGGAGGCGGCGGTCAGCATGATGATGGGCACCTGGGAGTCACGACGGATCTGCTGGCAGAGGGTAAAACCGTCCTCGCCGGGCATCATGATGTCCAGAATAATCAGGTCCGGGCTGTGCTGGGCGAGTTGCTGGCGCATCTCGTTGCCCTCCGCCGCCGTCAATACCTGAAAGCCCGCCCGGGTCAGGTACTCATTGAGCAGCTCGCGGATCTCTTGGTCGTCATCGACGATCAGCAGTTGTTTGCTCATTGACATATGTATGTGCATCCACCCATTTTTTTGTGCAGATTGAACCTGTCGGGGGAGTAAAAAGCAAGCAAGCCCCCTATCTAATGTGAGGTTTAAGGCAATAACAGCCTATTGATAAGATTAAAATGAAAAAAGGCCGACCCAAACGGGACGGCCAACAGACAGCTTCTGACCACTGACGAGCACCCCGTGTGGCGATCGTCACAGACTTGAAAGGGGGCCAGTCAGACTGGCCCCGAAAAGGGACAACTCTCAGTAGTGCATCCCGTCGATCCGGCTGGTGATCACACCCGTTCAAACACGGTGGCGATGCCCTGACCCAGACCGATACACATGGTGGCAACCCCCAGGGTGGCGTCCTTCTCCTCCATCAGATTGATGAGGGTGGTGGAGATGCGCGCACCGGAGCAGCCGAGCGGGTGACCCAGCGCAATGGCGCCGCCGTTCAGGTTCACCTTCTCGTCCACCTGATCCTGCAGACCCAAATCTTTCACGCAGGGCAAGGACTGGGCGGCAAACGCCTCGTTCAGCTCGAACAGGTCGATGTCACCGATGGTCAGACCGGCCCGTTTGAGCGCCTTCTGGGTCGCCGGAACCGGGCCGTAACCCATGATGGCTGCGTCGCAGCCGGCGATGGCCATGGCACGAACCTTGGCGCGCGGCGTGAGGCCGAGGGCCTTGGCACGATCCGCGCTCATCACCAGCATGGCGGCGGCGCCATCGGACAGGGCCGAGGAGCTGCCGGCGGTGACGGTGCCGTTGACCGGGTCAAACACCGGGCGCAGCTGGCTCAGGGTTTCGACCGTGGTCTCCGGGCGGATCACCTCGTCATAGTCGTAGAAGAAGCGGGCGCCGCTGGCGTCATGGCCTTCCAGCCCGACGATCTCCTTGGCAAAACGTCCTTCCACGGTTGCCGCGTGGGCACGGCGGTGGGAGCGGGCGGCAAACTCGTCCTGCTGCTGACGGCTGATGCCGTGCAGCTTGCCGAGCATCTCGGCAGTCAATCCCATCATGCCGGAGGCTTTCGCCACCGATTTGGCCATGCCGGGGTGGAAGTCGACGCCGTGGCTCATCGGTACGTGACCCATGTGCTCGACGCCGCCGATGATGAAGATATCCCCATCACCTACCTGAATGGCGCGGGAGGCGTCATGCAGCGCCTGCATACTGGAGCCGCACAGACGGTTGACGGTGACCGCCCCCACCTGCTTCGGAATACCGGCCAGCAGCGCGGCGTTGCGGGCGATGTTGAAGCCCTGCTCCAGGGTCTGCTGCACGCAGCCCCAGTAGATATCCTCGATCTCGTTCGGGTCGAGGTTGGGGTTGCGCAGCAGGATGGATTTCATCAGGTGCGCGGACAGATCTTCTGCACGCACGTTGCGGAAGGCGCCGCCCTTGGACCGGCCCATCGGGGTCCGGATACAGTCGACAATGACTACGTCTTTCATGAATGGATCTCCTTTCCGCAATCAGTAGAAGGTTTTGCCCTGGGCAGCCATCTCGCGCAGCTTGTCGCTGACGCGGTAGAGCGGGCCCAAATCGGCATACTGGTCGGCCATGGCCACGTAGCGATCCAGACCAATGGTGTCCAGATAGCGGAACACGCCGCCGCGGAAGGGAGGGAAGCCCAGACCGTAGACCAGCGCGATGTCGGCTTCGGCTGGCGTGGCGACAATGCCCTCTTCCAGACAGAGCACCACCTCGTTGATCATCGGGATCATCATGCGAGCGATGATGGCTTCCTTGTCGAAATCCTGTTTCGGCTTGGCGATGGGGGCCAGCAGCTCGTAAGCAGCGGCGTCGGCCACCTTCTTCGGTTTGCCCTTCTTGTCCTGCTCGTAGGCGTAGAAGCCCTTGCCGTTCTTCTGACCGAAGCGATTCACTTCGTACATCACGTCGATGGCGGTGCGACCTTCCTTGCTCATGCGTGCCGGGAAGCCCTGCGCCATCACATCACCGGCATGGTGACCGGTGTCGATGCCGACCACGTCCAGCAGATAGGCGGGGCCCATGGGCCAGCCAAACTCCTTCTCCATCACCTTGTCGACGGCCGCGAAGTCAGCACCATCGGCGACCAGCTTGTTGAAGCCGAAGAAGTAGGGGAACAGCACCCGGTTGACGAAGAAGCCCGGGCAATCGTTGACCACCACAGGGGACTTGCCCATGGCGGCGGCATAGGCCACCACGCGGTTGATGGTTTCATCGGAGGTTTGCTCGCCGCGGATGATCTCCACCAGTGGCATACGGTGCACCGGGTTGAAGAAGTGCATACCGCAGAAGTTCTGCGGGCGCTTCAGCCCCTTGGCCAGCAGGGAGATGGGAATGGTGGAGGTGTTGCTGGCGAGCACGGCGTCTTCGCCGATGATCCCTTCCACTTCGCCCAGTACGGCGGCTTTCACTTTCGGGTTCTCGACCACGGCTTCGACAACGACGTCCACATGCTTGACGTTGTCATAGCTGAGGGTCGGAGTGATGGCAGAGAGTACCTGACCCATCTTGATGCCGTCGATGCGACCCTTTTCGAGCTGGCCGTTGAGCAGCTTGGTGGCTTCACCCATGCCAAGTGCCAGCGCCTTCTCGTTGATATCCTTCATCACCGCCGGAATGCCCTTGCTGGCAGACTGGTAGGCGATGCCGCCACCCATGATGCCGGCACCCAGTACGGCGGCGTGGCCAGTGGCCTTGCTTGCCTGCTTGGCCGCCTTCTTGGCCAGCGCCTTGATGTGTTGATCGTTCAGGAAGATGCCGACCAGCGCCTTGGCGACATCGGTTTTGGCCAGCTTGATAAAGCCCTGTGCCTCAACGACCAGCGCTTCGTCACGGCCCATGCCAGCAGCGGCTTCGACGGTTTTCACCGCCGTCATCGGCGCCGGATAGTGTTTACCCGCCACGGCGGCAACCATGCCGGCGGCGGTGGTGAAGCTCATCATGGCTTCCAGTTTGGAGAGGCGCAGCGGCGCTTTCTTGGCGGCGCGACGGTCTTGCCAGTCCAGCTTGCCCGCGATGGCGTCCTTGATCATCTGCAGCGCAGCGTTCTGCAGTGCGTCCGGGGCGACCACGGCATCGATGGCACCCACCTTGAGGGCGTCATCGGCACGGTAATCCTTGCCGGTGGTGATCCACTCGAGCGCGTTGTCGGCGCCGATCACTCGCGGCAGACGGACTGTGCCGCCAAAGCCCGGCATGATACCGAGTTTGGTCTCGGGCAGGCCAACCTTGGCAGTGGTGTCGGCAAGACGAAAATCGGTGGAGAGAATGGTCTCGCAGCCGCCGCCCAGGGCGTGGCCCTTGATGGCGGAGAGGGTCGGTACCGGCAGATCTTCGATGGCATTGAAGATGTCGTTGGCCTTTTTCAGCCAGCCGAGCAGATCTTCTTGCGGCAGATCGAACAGTTCCAGGAATTCGGTAATGTCGGCACCGACGATAAAGGCGTCTTTGCCGGAGGTGAGGATCAGACCTTTTAGTTCACGTTCTTGTTGTAATGCGGCGATCGCTTCGCTCAGGGAGAGCAGGGTAGCGCGATCCAGCTTGTTGACTGAACCCGGGGCATCAAACCTCAGCTCGGCGATGCCGTTTTCGAGGTAGCTGACCGACAGGGTTTCGCCTTGGTAGATCATGAGAGTGTCTCCTTGTTCCCACTCAGTGGGGAGTGGTGCTCCTTTATCCCCAGCAGGGGGCGAGGCTCACTATTGATCCAAAAGGAGACATTTTCAACACCTATTTAAAACATTTGTTTAACAGTTCTCGAGTAAAAGCTCCTCATCACAAAACGGGCAAAAGAGAGGCGCCTTGCGGCGCCTCGGATGGATGTGAGTTTGTTATCAACTGGCCAGTTCTGGCCGGTTGCGATACTGGTTCAGCACCTCGGGATCGGCGAGGGCGTGGGTATTGTTGACCGGCCGGTTGTGTACCACTTCGCGCACCGCCAGTTCGACGATCTTGCCGGACTTGGTGCGGGGGATGGCATCCACCTGCAGGATGCGGGCGGGCACGTGGCGGGCGGTGCAGTGTTGCTTTATCTGCTGGCGGATCCGCTCGCGCAGCGGCTCGTCCAGCTTGCAGCCCGCCTTGAGCTTGACGAACAGCACCACCCGCTCGTCCTGCTGCCACTGCTGGCCGATGACGATGCTCTCTTCCACTTCGTCGAGCTGTTCGACGTAGCGATAGATCTCGCTGGTGCCGATGCGCACGCCCCCTGGATTGAGTGTGGCGTCGGAGCGGCCGTAGAATAGAATACCGCCGGTCGGGGTCAGCTCGATCCAGTCGCCGTGGCACCAGATGTTGTCGAACCGCTCGAAGTAGGCTGAGTGGTACTTGTCGCCATTCTCGTCGCCCCAGAAGTAGATGGGCTGGGCCGGGAACGGCTTGGTGCAGACCAGCTCGCCCTTCTCCCCCTGCACCGGCTGGCCCGCTTCGTTGAATACCTGCACCGCGAGACCGAGGCCGCGCCCCTGACTCTCGCCGCGATAGACCGGGCTGAGCGGGTTGCCGATGACGAAGCAGGAGCAGATATCGGTGCCGCCTGAGATGGAGCTGAGCTGCACATTCTGCTTTATCTGCTGATAGACGTAGTCGAATCCTTCCGGCGACAGCACAGAGCCGGTGCTGCAGATCAGCCGCAAGTGCGGCAAATCGTGGCTGTTGATGGGGGCATAACCCTGTTTGTGCAGCGCGTCGAGATACTTGGCCGAGGTGCCGAACAGAGCGACCTGCTCGTCGCGGGCCAGATCCCACAGCACGTTGCCATCCGGGTAAAATGGCGAGCCGTCATAGAGCACCAGGGTGGCGCCGGAGGCGAGGGCGCTCACCAGCCAGTTCCACATCATCCAGCCGCAGGTGGTGAAGTAGAAGATCCGCTCCCCCGGTTTGATGTCGCAGTGCAGCTGGTGCTCTTTCAGGTGTTGCAGCAGGGTGCCACCAATCCCGTGCACGATGCACTTGGGTTTGCCGGTGGTGCCGGAAGAGTAGAGGATGTAGAGCGGGTCATTGAAAGCCATCGGCTCGAACTGGAGGCTGGCGTCCGGCTGGCTCGCCAGCAGTTGCTGCCAGTCGTGGCCAAGCTGCAGCGGGTTGCCGAGCAGGGGGATCATCACCGTTTGCTCTATGCTGCCGATCTGGCTCACCACGCTGGCGACCTTCTGTTGAATGTCGATAGCTTTGCCGTTGTAGCGATAGCCATCCACCGCAAACAGCACTCGTGGTCGGGTCTGGCCGAAGCGCTCCACCACGCTGGCTTCACCGAAGTCGGGGCTGGTGGAGGTCCAGATCGCCCCAATGCTGGTGGTTGCCAGCATGGCAACCACGGTTTCCGGAATATTGGGCAGGTAGGCGGCGACCACATCGCCACGACCAATCCCCTGATTGCGCAGCCACTGAGCCAGCCGGGCAACCTGATCACTCAGTTCACCCCAGCTCAGAGTACGGCTTGGACCCCCTTCGATGCGGGATATGATGGCCGGGCTCTCGTCCTGACGGCGCAGCAGGTTTTCGGCGAAGTTGAGGCAGCTATCGGGGAACCAGCGAGTGCGCTGCATATCCTGACGGTTCTCCGCCACTATGTTGCCGAGCTCGCCCTTGACGCCACAGTGCTGCCATACCAGTGGCCAGAAACGGGTAGTCTTCTCCACCGACCATTGGTAAAGCTGCGGGTAATTCTGCAACTGCAAGCCGTGGAAACGGTTCACCTCCGCCATAAAGCGGTAGAGGTTGGATTGCTGCATCCCGAGCGGATCCGGTTGCCACAGGCAGAGGTTGTCCATGAGTAATCCCTGACTTCATGTATCTACCGGCAGTGTATTGAATTGTTTTTGATTTGTTAATGATTGGTTTTCTGTTGATAACAAACACGTTTGTAACGTATGCGTTACCTCACGAAGCGGCAGCTTGACGGGTCGAGCCGCCAAGCTCTTGATGTTATGCTGCAATTACATTCACCTCGGAGCAGGACGCCATGAGCAGCTACAGCCAACTTTTTGCCCAGCACCTCGATACCTTGCAGCAGCGCACCCGCGACATTCTGCAACAACAGGGGCTCAGCGGACTGGCCATCCACTCCGGCCAGACCCACCGCATTTTCCTCGATGATCAGGATTACCCGTTCAAGGTAAACCCGCACTTCAAGGCCTGGTTGCCGGTGCTGGACAATCCCCACTGCTGGCTGCTGGTGGACGGGGTGAACAAACCGGTGCTGCTGTTCTATCGCCCGGTGGATTTCTGGCACAAGGTGGCGGATCTGCCCAATGCTTTCTGGGTCGAGTTCTTCGATATCCGTTTCCTGACCCGGCCGGAACAGGTGGCTGATCACCTGCCAGCCAACAAACAGGAGTGGGCCTATCTTGGTGGCCATCTGGAAGTAGCCGAGCTGCTTGGTCTGACCCAGCCCAATCCCGAGGCGGTGCTTAACTACCTGCACTATCACCGCGCCTACAAGACCCCCTACGAGCTGGAGTGCCTGCGTGAGGCGAACCGGATCGGGGTGCGCGGGCATATCGCCGCCAAGGACTCCTTTATGGCGGGGGCGAGCGAGTTCGAGATCAATCTGGCCTACATGAAAGCGGTCGGGCAGGGAGCCAATGAGGCGCCCTACGGCAATATCGTCGCCATCAACCGCAATGCGGCCATCCTTCACTACACTCATTTGTCTGCCGTGCGGGTGCCGGATGCGGAGCGCCACTCCTTCCTGATCGATGCCGGCGTCGATTTCCACGGTTATGCCTCCGACATCACCCGTACCTGGGCGTGGCGGCGTGGCGAGTTTGCCGATCTGATTGCAGCCCTCGACGAGCAGCAGCAGGAGATCATCAAGGAGATCAAACCGGGTCGCCGCTACAGCGAGCTGCATCTGCAGATGCACCACAAGCTGGCGCGCCTGCTGCAAGCGACCGAGCTGGTGGACATGTCGGTTGACGAGATGATCCACACCGGGGTGACCAACGTCTTCTTCCCTCACGGCCTCGGCCACTTCCTCGGTCTGCAGGTACACGATGCGGGTGGTTTCATGCAGGATGAGCGCGGCACCCATCTGGCGGCGCCCGAGCTGTTCCCCTATCTGCGCTGCACCCGGGTGATGGAGGTGGATCAGGTGCTCACCATCGAGCCGGGACTCTACTTCATCGACAGCCTGCTGGAGCCGCTGCGTCAGGGCGAACAGGGCAAACGGGTCAACTGGAACAAGGTCGAGGCACTGCGGCCGTTTGGCGGCATCCGCATCGAAGATAACATTGTGCTGCACGCCAACGGGGTGGAGAACATGACGAGACAAGCAGGGCTCTGATGGCGGCTGCGTACTCCATTCCGGCTGCTTCATTGGAGCTCAGCGAAGAGATCAAGAAGAGCCGCTTCATTACCCTGATCGCCCACACCCCGACCGTCGAGGTGGCCAAGCGCTGGGTCAACGAGATCAAGCGCCAACATCCGACCGCTCGCCACCACTGCTGGGCTTTTGTAGCGGGCGCACCGCAAGATAGCCAGGTCTATGGCTTCAGCGATGATGGCGAACCGTCCGGTACGGCGGGCAAGCCGATCCTGGCCCAGTTGATGGGCTCGGGGCTCGGTGAAATCTGCGCCGTGGTGGTGCGTCACTACGGCGGCATCCAGCTTGGCACTGGTGGACTGGTCAAAGCTTATGGGGGCGGCGTGGGGGCTGCTCTCAAGCAGCTGCCAACCCTGCTCAAGGTGCCGCGTACTCCTTCCTCCATTCATTGCGACTATGGCGACATGGGCGTGGTCGAGTCACTGATAAGCAGTCACAACGGCGAGCTGCTGGCAGCCGATTACGGCCAGCAGGTCACCCTGCAGGTGGCGTGGGAGTCTGAAGTATGGGAGAGGGTTGACCGCGAATTGACCGATCGGACTCATGGGCGGGTATCCCTCCGTCCCTTAGATGGCTAGAATCCATCGCTCTTTACTTGGGGAAAGGGAGCTGTAATGCACATCCTGAGCATTATTCGCATTGTTGGCTTGCTGGTTGCGCTGTTCAGCTCGACCATGCTGTTGCCTGCGTTGGTGGCTTTTGGCTATCGGGATGGTGGTGGTGCCGAGTTCGTCAGCTCTTTTCTGATCGCCTTGCTGCTCGGCGTGGTGCTCTGGTTTCCCAACCGCTATCACAAGAAGGAGATGCGCTCGAAGGAGGGTTTCCTCATCGTGGTGTTGTTCTGGGTGGTGCTGGGCAGTGTCGGTGCGGTTCCTTTCATCATCAGCGATGTACCTGGCATGTCAGTTTCGGAAGCCTTCTTCGAGTCGTTTTCCGGTCTGACCACCACGGGGGCTACGGTGTTGACCGGGTTGGATGATCTGCCCAAGGCATTCCTGTTCTACCGCCAGTTGTTGCAGTGGCTGGGAGGGATGGGGATCATCGTGCTGGCGGTAGCCGTATTACCGTTGCTTGGGATCGGGGGGATGCAGCTCTATCGCGCCGAGATCCCCGGGCCTGTCAAGGATACCAAGGTGACGCCGCGCATCGCCGAAACCGCCAAGGCACTCTGGTTCATCTATCTGTTGCTGACCTCGCTCTGCACCCTGGCTTACTGGATGGCGGGCATGACCTTGTTCGATGCCATCTGCCACTCCTTTTCCACCCTCTCCATCGGTGGTTTTTCTACCCACGATGCCAGCATAGGTTTCTTCAACAGCCCGGTTATCAACCTGATTACCGTGTTGTTCCTGTTGATCGGCAGTATCAACTTCGGCCTTCACTTCATGGTCTTCGCCCACAGGCCGGTACGGTTGTTCAGTTATCTGAGAGATCCTGAGGTGAAGGTGTTTCTCGGCATTCAGTTGTTCCTATTTCTGTTCTGTGCTGCAGTATTACTGCAACACAATCATTACGAACACTGGCAAGAGACCCTCAATCACGCTCTGTTCCAGTCAGTTTCGCTGGGTACGACAACTGGTTATAGCACCGCCAGCTATGCAGACTGGCCCTCTTTCCTGCCCATCATGCTGATGTTCTCCTCCTTTATCGGCTGCTGTGCCGGCAGTACCGGCGGTGGTATCAAGGTGATGCGCTTCATGATTCTCTTTATGCAGGGGATGCGGGAACTGAAACGGTTGGTACATCCAAGGGCCGTCTACACCCTGAAGCTGGGACGCAAGGCGGTGCCGGAACGGGTGGTTGAAGCGGTCTGGGGATTCTTCGCAACCTACATCATCCTCTTTGTGCTCTTTATGCTGGCGTTGATCGCGACGGGTATGAATGAGGTAACCGCCTTCTCGGCAGTGGCGGCAACTTTGACCAACGTTGGGCCTGGACTGGGAGATGTGGCTGCCAATTTCTCCGGTACCAGCGCACCGGCAAAGTGGATTCTGGTGTTGGCCATGCTGTTTGGCCGATTGGAAATCTTCACGCTTCTGGTACTGTTTACTCCTGCATTCTGGCGTAGTTGAGGTAGTTATGGACAAGATTCTGGTGCTTTATTCCTCTCGGGATGGCCAAACCCGCAAAATAGTCGATGTCATGCTGGAGCAGATGCCGGGATGCGAAGTGGTGATGCACGACCTGCACACCTTGCCGATGTGCAACCTCAGCAAGTATGCCAAGGTCTTGATCGGCGCCTCCATTCGTTATGGCAACTTCCATCCCAGCCTGTTCAGCTTTATTCATGCCCATCAGGAGCAGCTGGAGGTGGCCAATGCGGCCTTCTTCTGTGTCAACCTGACGGCCCGCAAGCCAGAGAAGCAGACGCCGCAAACCAATGCCTATATGAAGAAGTTCCTGCGCCTCTCGCCCTGGAAGCCGAAAACTCTGGGTGTGTTTGCCGGAGCGTTGCAGTACTCCCGCTACAACTGGTGGCAGACTCGCATCATCCAGCTGATCATGAAGATTACCGGTGGCAGTACCGACACCAGCAAGGACATAGAGTTTACCGATTGGGAAAAGGTGCGCAGCTTTGCACGCGAATTCTGGTCAAAAAGGTAGCAGTGTGATGTGAATTCAGGGCTTTTTGCCCGAAACAGCCCCGCCGACGCGGGGCTTTTGTTTAATAAAGCAACGGTTGAACCGGAAAACTGTAAAAAGTGCCATTTTTTGCATTTTCCCTCTTGTCATCCCGGCGCGGCTCCCTATAATGCGCCCCTACCAGCACGGCGGAACACGCCGAACTGATGAGCCAGCTTCCTAGCGAAGTGGGCGCC
>NZ_JAAKMV010000020.1:0-63310 GCF_049170575.1 Aeromonas sp. 604282
CCTCTGCCTCTGCCTCTGCCTCTGCCTCTGCCTCTGCCTCTGCCTCTGCCTCTGCCTCTGCCTCTGCCTCTGCCTCTATCTCTCTCAATGCGCAGCTTGGAGGTGGTCTGGTTTAGCCAGCCAGATATGTGTGAAGCTACAAACCCTGCTTGCAGAAACAACAAGGGCTGCACATTGTGCAGCCCTTGTCTTTGGAGAATAGCGGGTTGAGCGTGTCAGCTGGCCCAGGTGATGATGTGATCGATCCATTCACCCGCCTGATCCTCGTGAATGACTTTGCCACGGACGGATTGACCAGCCTGATGCATCGCGGAACGACTGCCGGTCAGCAGAGGATGCCATTCTGGAAGAGCGTCACCTTCAGACAGCAGGCGATATGCGCAGGTTGAGGGGAGCCAGTCATATTCGGTGATCTTGTCATGGGTGATCTGCAGACAGTCAGGCTCTTTTTTGAAACGATTGGCGTAATCAGAGCACTGACAGGTCTTGGTGTTAAGCAAATTGCAGGCGACATTGGTGAAAACCAGTTCGTCGGTATCTTCATCGATCAGCTTGTTGAGGCAGCATTTTCCGCAACCATCGCAGAGGGATTCCCATTCGGATTCAGTCATCTGCTGCAGACTCTTGGTCTGCCAAAAGGGGGCTTGCATCATACCGCTCACTTATTACACCTGATAAAACGCGTGGTTATACCCCTTGTTACCCGGTATTTCAAGGAGAGGGTCACTCCGGTGGGCAAATTGTCGTGATCAGCTCAAATGAATGCAATGACTTTCAGCCTCATCATATTGCTCAAACGGGTTCGCTGGTGGGCAGGAAGTCCCGCAGGTTTGAATACTTGGGCTGCATGATTGTCCAGTTCAGGTTTTATTTTCTGCTTCTTTATCCGTTACATCTTTTGATGTTTGTCTGCTTGCAGCAAGCAGGGTCAAATGATCTCCGATGCCTACCGTCAGGCTGTTGCAAGCTTGTCTTTCAAATAAAGCCGCTGGTCACATATTGTTTGCGCCCTTCTGTCACTGCGACCCGCGGGAGAGCCTGCGTAGGCGTTCGTTTTTTGTCTTAATGATTGAGATAGATATCTTGCTCTGAATAAGCCAGCAGAGGTGTGCCGAGGTTAGTCCGTTTCGCGCCAAAGAAGCGGGTGAGTACGCCAGATTGCTGTCCCAGTCGCTGCAGCTTGACGTGATCCAGCTCGATCTGCTCGGGTAGCCAGGTAAATACGGCGGCGCAGTGACCATTGCCCAGACTGCGCTCCAGGGTTTGCTGCCAGTTCTTGATTTTGGGGCTATGTACCACCAGCACTCTCTTGGGATCGATACCTCGCTCTTCCAGACAGCTGACTGTGGGGCGTCCCGGCGGGGCGATCAACAAGATCCAGCCGGTATGAGAGTCACCTAACTTGCTCAGTTCGCTCAGAAACTGATCATCAGACTGGATAGTCACACCATCATGAGCCAACTCCGCTTTGCAGGCGGTTCTGGTTGGCCAGGGCTTGCTCATGACACGATTCATCGCAAAGGGCAGTGAGTGCAGGGGCTGGTTCATATATGGGATTCCTGTATGAATATCCAAGCTGTATGCGCATACAGTAGTTATATCCTGTGGCAGTGACAAGGTGTTTTTGCTGAAAAATGTGATGGTGTTAGCATGTGACGTTAGTAAGACTATGTTTTTAAAAGTTATTTAATATAAAACTGGCTGGGTTTTTTTCGTACTATGGACAAACCTTGCGTAACCGCCCATGGTTATACAGGTCATTTACAGGAGGTGCCGCCATGGATATCAGTACCTTGCAACGTCTTGATGCCAACATCTTGCTGGGCATCATCAATGAGAAGCTAAGGCTTGAGTGTGACGGGTTGGAGGAGTTGCTGGCCTATTACGATATGAGTGAAGAGCAGTTGGCAGGGCGTCTGGATCAGATTGGGTACCATTACGATCCATTGAGCAATCAGTTCAAAGCACATCTTTAAGGATGCAATGATTGCTTCATATTTATACGGTAATTTTTCAGGCACATTGAAACCGGTTTCAATGTGCCGTCTTGCTGCCTATTTTCAGGGATTTTCAAGGCTTGGCAATCTCTGAAAACCTATTCATGCCAGAATATTTTTATTTTTTCATTAAGCTTATGATAATAAAGGGAATGTTTGTTTTTGTGCGATCAATTTAAGGAAAGGGTTTTCACGCTTTTTGGGCTGTTTTTATCGGTTAAAGTGTGACTTGTGTTAACTTTTAATTGTGCGGCTTTCGTTAGTATTCTCACGCCGGTACATATTTTGAGATAACAACAGCGCCGGTCCCGATCCTCGGGATAACAATTTTATTTGTAACGAAGGAATATGGTTTATGGCTACCAAGAAGAAGACAGACCAGGATCTCCAACTGGATAAAGATCAGCTCAAGGCGAGTATCGTGCGTCACCTGCGTTCTACCTTGGGAACAAGCGAACAGAAAGCCTCTCACGATGCATGGTGGAAAGCCACCGCAGCGGCGGTCAACGAACAGGTTTACGAGCGCCTGACCCGCACTCAGCAGACTCACTTCAAGAAAGATACTCGTGCTATTCACTATCTCTCTGCTGAATTCCTGATGGGGCGTCTGACCTCCAACAACCTGCATAACCTCTCTCTTTACAAGATTTGTGAAGAGGCGCTGAGCGAACTCGGTCTGGATCTGACCGACCTGTGTGAACAAGAGCCTGATATGGCGCTCGGCAATGGTGGCCTGGGTCGTCTGGCTGCCTGCTTCATCGACTCGCTGGCAACCCTGAACTACCCGGCTGTGGGCTACGGTATCCACTACGAACACGGTCTGTTCCGTCAGGAGATCCAGGATGGCCGCCAGATTGAGCGTCCGGACTCCTGGCGTGAATATGGCAACCCTTGGGAGATCTGCCGTCCGGAGTCGGTACAGGAAGTCCCCCTCTATGGCTATGTCGAGACCGTGTTTGGTGACAATGGCGGCCTGAAGAAGGTTTGGCACGCGGGTCGCAAGATCAAAGGGGTGCCTTGGGATATCCCGGTCGTCGGTTTTGGCGGCAGCACCGTCAACATCCTGCGTCTGTGGGAGTCCCGAGCCTCCGAGTTTTTTGACTGGGACGTGTTCAACGCCGGTGGTTACATCGACTCTCAGGCCGAGAAAGCACAGGCCGAAACCATCTCCAAGGTGCTCTATCCGAACGATGAGACCGATGCCGGTAAAGAGCTGCGCCTGATCCAGCAGTACTTTTTCTGCGCCTGCTCCATCAAGGACATCATGCGCCGCTACAAGCGGGTCCATGGCAGTGACTTCAGCAACTTTGCCGCGCAAATTGCCATTCAGCTCAACGATACTCACCCGACTGTCGCCATCCCGGAACTGATGCGAGTGCTGGTGGATGAAGAGGGGCTGAACTGGGATGCCGCTTGGGCTATCTGCTATCAGGTCTTCTCTTATACCAACCACACTCTGCTGCCGGAAGCGCTGGAGAAGTGGTCGGTCAGCCTGTTCGAGAAAGTACTGCCTCGCCATCTGGAGGTGATTTACGAGATCAACGCCCGCTTCCTGAACGAGTTGGTGGAGCCCAAGTGGCCGGGCAACGATGCTATCAAAGCCAAGCTCTCCATCATCGAAGAGGGAGATGTGCGCAAGGTTCGCATGGGCAACCTGTGCGTGATCGGTTCGTCCAAAGTGAACGGTGTGGCCGAGATCCACTCCAAGCTGGTGAAGGAAGATCTCTTCCCCGAGTATGCCGAGCTGTGGCCGGAAAAAATGTGCAACGTGACCAACGGGGTGACCCCGCGTCGCTGGCTGCTGGCCTGCAACCCGGAGCTGGCGGGTCTCTACAACGAAGTAGTGGGCAAGGAGTGGCCGCTGCAACTGGACAAACTGCGTGGCGTGGTGAAGTTTGCCGACGACAAGGCGTTCCAGCAGCAGTTCATGACCATCAAGCGTCACAACAAAGAGAAGCTGGTCAAGGTCATCAAAGACGAAACCGGTATCGATGTCAGTGCCGAGGCGATCTTTGACGTTCAGATCAAGCGTCTGCACGAGTACAAGCGCCAGCAGCTGAACCTTATTCACATCATGGCACTCTATCGTCGTCTGCTGGCCAACCCGGACTATGACATGCATCCACGCGTGTTTATCTTCGGCTCCAAAGCGGCGCCCGGTTACAAGCTGGCCAAAGACATCATCTATGCCATCAACAAGCTGGCGGATCGGGTCAACAACGATGCTCGTATCCAGGGCAAGCTGAAAGTGGTGTTCATGCCGAACTACCGCGTGAGTCTGGCCGAGAAGTTGATCCCGGCGGCAGATGTCTCCGAGCAGATCTCTACTGCTGGTTACGAAGCATCCGGTACCGGCAACATGAAGATGGCACTCAACGGTGCAATCACCATCGGGACGCTGGATGGAGCCAACATCGAGATCGCTGAAGAGGCGGGTGCCGAAAACTGTGCCATCTTCGGTCTGAACGTGGACGAAGTGAAGTCGCTGAAGGCGCGCGGTTACAACCCGTACGACTTCTACTATGCCAACTCAGAGCTCAAGGCCGTGCTGGACTGGTTTGATACCGACTACTTCACGCCTGGTCGTCCGGGTGAGCTGGCCTCCATCAAGCGCTCTTTGCTGGAAGGGGGAGACCCTTACCTGACCCTGGCGGACTTCCAGTCCTACTCGGATGCACACAAGCTGATCGATACCTGGTATCGGGATCCGGCACTGTGGGCGAAGAAGGCTATCATCAACTCGGCCACCATGGGTAAGTTCAACTCAGACCGTTCCATCCAGGACTATGTGGATCGTATCTGGAAGCTGAAACCCTGCAACATCGGTTGATCACCTCTTAATATGAGAACCCCGCTATGCGGGGTTTTTTTATGGCTGTAGGTATCGAGCATGAATATTGGCACACCATTCGGGACAAAATTGTGCTCAGAGCCAGATGCACAAGACATCGATTTATAACTTCTTCTGTTATTGCTAACCCTATTCCGGCAACAACACTCATCTCCTGGTCTCAGGATTGCGCAACTTTAGGAAGCCAACATCATTTGTACTCTCGGGGCTGTCGCATAGCACAAGCTGATGGATGTACAGGGATGTGGCAGATGGTCGTGAGTGTGCCAAAAAAGAGAAAGCCCCGACGATACGGGGCTTTGTTGGTACTTGGGGTTAATTGAGGAGCGCGGTGAGCGTGCAACCTTCCATCAATGCAGTATGTCGCCCATGAAATAGGCAAGCAGGGTCAAAATGACGGTGAAGACCAGGTTCAGCACCAGACCCGCCCGCATCATCTCACGCTGCTGGATATGGCCGCTGGCGAAGACAATTGCGTTGGGCGGGGTGGCTACCGGCAGCATGAAGGCGCACGAGGCACCGACAGCGATCAGTACGGAGACGACAATGGGAGAGACTCCCAGTGCCTCTGCGACTCCGGCAAACAGTGGAACCAGCAGAGCGGCGGTAGCGGTGTTGGATACCAGCTCGGTCAGGAACACCACGAAGGCGGCAAGACAGAGCAGGATGACGAAGATCGGCATGGTGGCCAGACCGTTGGATAGGTGCTCCGCCAGGAAGGCGTTGGCCCCGGTCTGCTTAAGGATGGCGCTCAGGGTCAAGCCGCCACCAAACAGCATCAGTACTCCCCAGTCGGTGTTCTGGTTGATGTCATCCCAGCTTGCCACTCGGCTGACGGCAATGGCGATGATGGCTCCCATGGCGATCAGTGTATCAAATTGAGGTATTCCTCCCAGCGCCTGGGCAATAGGCTGGGAGCCAATCCACAACAGCACTGTGGTCAGAAAGATCAGCAGAGTCACCTTGCGCTGGCCAGTCCACTCTATGGTCACCTGCTCGGTGCTGACCTGGTGCGAGAGGTTGGGGCGGGTCACGAGATAGAGCAGACCGATCCCCACGGGCATGAAGATGAGGACTACAGGGATACCAAATTTCAGCCAGTCAGTAAAACCAAGTCCCATTTGGGCTGCTGCGATGGCGTTGGGCGGGCTGCCGACCAGGGTGCCGATACCGCCAATACTGGCGCTGTAGGCAACACCAAGCAAGACGAAGACCAGAGTACGCCGCTCCTTGTGAATGTCGAGGCCTTTGAGCATGCCAAGAGCCAGCGGCATCATCATGGCGGCGGTGGCGGTATTGCTGATCCACATGGAGAGTGCCGCAGTAATACTGAAGAGTACGATAGCAGCCCAGCCGAGGTGTCCCTTGGCAAGCTGCATCACCTTACCGGCAATCTGGGTGTCTAGTCCCTGTTTGGAAAGTGCAGCCGCCAAGGCAAATCCGCCAAAGAAGAGGAACAGTACCGGGTTAGCGAAGTCGGTCAACGACTTGCTCATATCAAACACCCCGAGCAGGGTGGCAAGCACCGGGATGGAGATCGCGGTGATAGTGATATTCACCGCTTCGGTTAGCCAGAGAATGGCGATAAAGATCAGAATGCCCAGCCCCTTGTTGACCATAGGGTCAAAAGGGAGCCAGGCGAGCATGGCGCATAGCAGGAGCAGATCCAGGATAACGATCCCGGTTTTGATATCCAGCCAACGAGATGGAGTTGCGGGTACAGCCGATGTGTGCATATCGTTCTCTCGGTTAATTTATGGTTGTTTTTGTGTTGCCGAGATTACATCCATTCACTTGTTTGAAACAGACTCACATATTGAAAATCAGCCTCTACTCACACACTCATTGATAAAAAAGGGGATTGCCACACGCAAATAAAACAATATTGAAACATAAGTTAAACATTGATGAGCTGTGCCAGCCACTGCTTGAACATGGTTTTAGGCAAGGAGCCATTTATCTGATCCACCAGCTTGCCCTGCTTGAAGACCATCAGAGTGGGGATGCTGCGAATGGCATAACGTGTTGCAATTGCGCTTTGCTGCTCGGTATCGACCTTTACAAAGCGCATTCGAGGTTCGAGTTCGTTTGCCACGTCATGAAAGACGGGAGAGAATTGTTGGCAAGGTCCGCACCAGCTGGCCCAAAAATCGACCACGACCGGAATATCAGAGCTGATAAGGGTATCGAAGTTATCAGCCTTCCCGAGGCAAGGGGTCTGGCTGAACAGAGACGCCTTGCAGTGCCCACATTTGGCGGACTGGTTTACGTGGGTGGAGGGCAGGCGGTTTCTGGTAAAGCAGTGGCTACAATAAGTAGTGATAAATGACATAATAGCCTCCTTGAAGAGCTACTCTGGTGGCTGTGACGAGAATAGTGCCAGAGTTAAATAGTCAAACAACGTTAACACAGTGCTCGGCTGGGGTGGATACTTCCACTCCGGGTTCTGCCCAAGCCGGATAATTCAGCGGCCCTTATAAGTAGAGAGTCAAAACGGGATGAATAAAGGATCACGGAAGAGCCCTGTGGTACTGCTGCTGGTTGCTGCCTTGTTGCTTGGCTTCTCGGTTATGTGCTGGCAGTTGCTTAGCCAGCAGCAGCGCGCATACAGCCTGAATCAGGCTGCGGAGGCTGTGCTGAACAGAATCAACACTGACAGTGTTTACCTGCTTGGTCGAGAGAGTGCCAATGATAGCAACGTCCAGCAACGGCTCGTCCAGTTATCCGGTATTCTGGATAGCTTTGTTCACAAAATCCGCAGTGATGCCGAGGTTGAGCAAACTCCTCTTTCTCGGAGGTTGCTGCAGGATTTGGATCTCTACCAGATGGAGCTGGCCAGACTGTACAGCATGGAAAAGGCGGTAGAATATATCGCGCAACCCTTTCAGCATCAGCTTGAGAAGGTTCGCACTATCACGCCGGCAGAGAGCCTTTTGCATCGTGACCTGAATGAGTTGGCCCAACTCAGCCATTTTTTGCAACACAGCGCCGATAACCAGTATCAACAACAGTTGAGCTTGTTGCAGCGCGATCTCGCTTCCCATTATGGCTCGCAACCCGAGGTGATCACCTTGGTTAACCTGAGCAAGGATTTGAGTCGTCAGGTGATGGCTTATCATACCCTGCGCCATCGTCTAATCGATATGCAGGTGAGCGATAACCTGGTGCGCTGGAAGATGGATAAACTGGAGCGGGCTTCATCATTGCTGAACCGCTTCTATTTAATGGTGCTTGGCGGTGCCTTGATCAGTTTTGTGCTGGTGGCCTATACCCTGTGGCGTCGTAATCAGAAATTGAGCGAGTTGTCCCGTCAGACAACTTTGCTGGCCCAGGCCAAAAGCGATTTTTTGGCCAACATGAGTCACGAGATCCGCACCCCCATGAACGCCATCATCGGCTTCAGCTCGCTGGCACTGCAGACTGAGCTTGATCAGCAACAGCGGGACTATCTGGGCAAGATCAAATCCTCATCCGATACCTTGCTTCTGCTGATCAATGACATCCTAGATTTGACCAAGGTGGAGTCCGGCAAACTGACGCTCGAGGAGATCGACTTCGATCTTAGCGAGCAGCTCGATTCGCTGGCAGGCATGTTTGCCGATTTGGCGGAGCGCAAACATGTGGAAGTGATCATTCGCAAGTCACCCGAGGTGCCGGTCTTTTTGCGTGGTGATCCCCTGCGGCTGGGGCAGGTGCTGGTCAATCTGGTGAATAATGCCATCAAATTCACCGAACGTGGCGAGGTCGAAGTCTGCATCGAGCTGGCCAACACTAATCCCATGCGGATCCGCTTCAGCGTGCGCGACACCGGTATTGGCATTGCTGAAGAGAAGCAGACTCAACTATTTCAGGCCTTTACCCAGCTGGAGGCGGGAAATACCCGTAAATATGGTGGCTCGGGTCTGGGGCTCAATATCTCCCAGCGGCTGGTTGAACTGATGGGAGGGCGGATCACCGTACAGAGCAAGCCCGGTGTCGGCTCTTTGTTCAAGTTCGATATACCGATGGCGCAAGCGGTCTATGGGGTGGCTGGACGAAAAGTCTTCTTCGAGAACCAGCCGCTGGTGATGGTAATGGACGACAACGAACTGGTGCTGGATCTGGCCAGGGATATTCTCACTCGCGCAGGCGTGCGAGTGCTGCCGGTCAACTCCCTTTCCCGTGCCCGTCAGCTGCTCCGTGAAGAGGGGCCCAATCTGCGGCTGGCCATTCTCGACTGGCGCATGGGTCAGGAGGATGGACTCGATCTGGCGCTGGAGATGTATCAACACAGCCAGTGGAGGCGGATCCCAATCCTGATGATCAGTGCCTGGGCCAGGGAGGGGCTACACGCCCGGATGGACAGCATGGGACTGGTCCATTTTCTGCCCAAACCGATGACCGAGAATGCCCTGCTGGCCAAGGTGGACGAGTTGCTCAACGGCAGCTCCTACGAGCTCAACCTGCGCAAGGCCGAAGTGCAAGGGGATCAGCAGCACTTCAAATCCCTGTTGCAGGGTACCCGAGTGCTGTTGGCGGAAGACAACCGGGTCAATCAGCAGCTCATCATCGAGTATCTGCGGCGGGTCGATGCGGCGGTGTGCGTGGTCAGCAATGGTCGGGAGGCAGTGGAGCGGGTCGCCGAGCAGCCTTTTGACGTGATCCTGATGGATTTGCAGATGCCGGTGCTGGACGGGCTCGATGCCACCCGCCAGATCCGCAAGATGGTCGACAAGCATGATGTGCCCATCATTGCCCTCACTGCCAGCGCTATGCCCGGTGACAAGGAGCGTTGCCTGGGGGTGGGGATGAATGGCTATGTCACCAAGCCGGTGAGCAAGCTGGATCTCTACAACAACCTGCTGCAGTGGGTGAAGCCGCAAGGGGTGGCGCAGGCGGGGATCATGGAGGTGAAACCACCGGATATGATCGGGATACTCGATCTGCAGGATGCTCTCAAGCGGCTGGAGCAGGACAAGGAGGCATTGCAGATCCTGTTCAAGCTGTTCATGTCGGAGCACAAGGACGATCTGTGGGAGATCCGCTCTGCCCTGCGCCGTCAGCAGCCCGAGGTGGCCAGCAAGCTGCTGCACACCCTCAAGGGGGTGTCTGCCAATATTTCGGCGGCCCGTCTGCAATTGGTGGCTGGCGAGCTGGAGTGGCGCCTGCGGCAAAATGAGGTACTGAGCGAGACGGATCTGGAGCAGTTGCAACAGGTGTTCAGTCAGACCCGGGAAGAGGTGTCACACTTCCTGTTGACCGGTGAGCAGCATGAAAATTCGTATAATCCCTATTCATCAGGGGATGATCGCATGTCACAGTGAATTAAATAGTAATTATTCTCAACCATTCCGGTTCGGGATATGATGAGCTTTCGTTCGAATCGCCTCCAGCCGGAGGCGATTGTTTTCATTCTTCTATTTCTGCGTGGCTTCTCTGATGGCCGCTCCTTGGAGCGGTCACGGGCAGAGAGCGCTAAAGGTTGGTAGTGTGAGCGTATTTCTACGATTGAGCTGGTTTTTCAAGGAGCAGTGGCCCCGTTATCTGGCCGCCATCTCCCTGCTGCTGATGGTGGCCCTGTTGACAGTGATTCCGCCCAAAGTGGTGGGCTGGGTGGTGGATGGCATCACCAGGGGCGGTCTCGACAATGGTACCATGATGCGCTATCTGGCGGGGCTGTTTGGTCTGGGTGTGCTGATTTATCTGCTGCGCTACGTTTGGCGGGTGATGCTATTTGGTGCCTCTTACCGTCTGGCCTATGTGTTGCGCAATCGCCTTTTCAGCCATTTCACCCGGATGAGCCCCGATTTTTATCAGCGCCACCGTACTGGCGATTTGATGGCCCATGCCACCAATGACATTCAGGCTGTAGAGATGACCGCTGGCGAAGGGGTGCTGACTCTGGTGGACTCCATCATGGTCGGGGTATTGGTGCTCTCCATCATGTGCAGCCAGTACTCCTGGCAGTTGACGCTGGTCTCCTTGTTGCCGCTGCCGGTGATGGCCTATTTCATGAACCGCTTCGGCACCCAGATCTACACCCAGTTCAAGGCGGCGCAAGGGGCCTTCTCTAGGCTCAACAACAAGACCCAGGAGGCCCTTTCCGGCGTGCGGGTGTTGAAATCCTATGCGGTTGAATCGCTGGAAGATGAAGGCTTTGCCGAGCTGACCAGACAGGCGGGGGAGCGTAATATGGCGGTGGCCCGCATCGATGCCAAGTTCGATCCGGTCATCTATCTCTGTATCGGTTGCTCCTACTTCCTCGCGGTGGCGGGGGGCAGTGTGCTGGTGCTGCGCGATGAGTTGACCCTGGGTGAGCTCACCAGTTTCACCATGTACCTCGGCCAGCTGATCTGGCCGATGTTTGCCATCGCCTGGCTGTTCAACATCATCGAGCGGGGCAGCGCCGCCTACTCCCGTATCGAAAGCCTGCTGGGGGAGCGCAGCGATATCGAAGAGCCCGCCCAGCCGGCCGCGTTTACCTCTGCCTTTCCTTTGCAGATCAAAGGGGTGAGCTATCAACTTGAGCAGCGCACCCTGCTTGCGGATATCGACGTTACCCTCAAGCAAGGGGGGATGCTCGGGGTGGTGGGGCGCACCGGGGCAGGCAAGAGCTCCCTGCTCAAGCTGTTGATGCGCCTTGCCAATCCGACTCACGGTTCGATTGTCATGGGTGTCGTTCCGATTGACCAGCTGCCGCTCGCCACACTGCGCAGCCAGTTTGCCTATGTGCCGCAGGAGCCATTCCTGTTTTCCACCACTATCGCCGCCAATATCGCCCTGGGCAAACCCGATGCGAGCCGCGAGGAGGTCGAACGGGTGGCGCGTATTGCCTGTGTCCACGATGATATTGTGCGTTTCCCCAAGGGCTATGAGACCGAGGTGGGGGAGAAAGGGGTGACCCTCTCCGGCGGCCAGAAACAGCGGCTGGCCATTGCCCGCGCCCTGCTGCTGGATGCGCCCATTCTGGTGCTCGATGATGCGCTCTCGGCGGTGGATGCCCACACCGAGCAGCAAATTCTGCACGCCCTCAAGGCCCATCGTCGCACCCTGATCCTGGTCAGCCATCGCATGACGGCGGTGGAGCAGGCCGACGAGATCCTGGTGCTGGAGCAGGGGACCATCAGCGAACGGGGTCATCACGGTGCCCTGATGGCGCACAATGGCTGGTATGCAGATATGGTGCGTTATCAGCGTCTCGAAGAAGCGGTGGAGGAGAGCCTGTGAATCCGACCATTAAACGACTGCTCGCTTACTGCGCCCAGTATCCTCGCTGGCTTATTCAGGCGGGGATCTGTTTGCTGCTCGCAACCGGCGCCGAAGTGGCCGGACCGCTACTGATCAAGCTCTTTATCGATGACTATCTGGCGCCTCGCAATATTGTGCTGCCCACCATTGCCCTGATCGCAGCGGGCTATCTGGGTTTGCAGGTGCTGTCGGCGGCGGGTTTCTATTTGCAATCCTTGCGCTTCAATCGCATCGCTCAGGCGGTGGTGCAAACCCTGCGCGAGCAGGTATTTGCCACCGCCATCCGCTTGCCAGCCAGCTACTTTGACAAGCATCGCTCTGGCTCGCTGATTTCCCGCATCACCAACGACACCGAGGCGATCATGAACCTCTATGTGCAGGTGATCGGCTTGCTGGTGCAAAAGGTGGTGCTCTTGTGCGGCATCCTCATCTCCATGGCGCTGCTGGATCTGCGGCTGATGCTGGTCTGCTCCCTGTTGCTGCCCGCAGTGGGCGGGGTGATGTGGCTCTACCAGAAACTGAGCGTGCCGGTGGTGCGAGCGACCCGCAGTCTGCTCTCCGACATCAACAGCCGCCTCAACGAGTCGCTGCAGGGGATGCCGGTGATCCAGGCGATGGTGCAGGAGCGCCACTTTGCCAACGCCTTTGCCGAGGTGAACCAGCAGCACTGGTCGGCACGGATCAAGAGCCTCAAGATCAACGGCATTTTGCTGCGTCCGCTCATCGATCTCTTCTACATGATGGTGCTGATCGGCCTGTTGGCGCTGTTTGCCCATGAGGGGGGGAGCCACGCGGGTGCTATTCAGGTGGGGGTGCTCTATGCCTTTATCAGCTATCTGGGCCGGATGATCGAGCCGCTCATCGAGATGACCAACCAGCTTAACCAGTTGCAGCAGGCGATGGTGGCGGGGGAGCGGGTCTTTGCCCTGCTCGATGAAACCCGCGAGAGCACCGAGGGCGAGCTGCGCCCGCTGGAAGGACGGGTCAGTTTCGAGCGGGTGAGTTTTTCCTACGATGGTGAGCAACAGGTGCTGCGGGAGGTCAGTTTTGCCGCAAAACCGGGCCAGATGCTGGCACTGGTGGGCCATACCGGCAGCGGCAAGTCCACCATCATCAGCTTGCTGATGGGCTTCTATCCGCTGGATCAGGGGCAGATCCGCTTCGATGATCACGCACTGGATACCCTGTCGCTGGCGGCGGTGCGCCGCAGCATCGGGCTGGTGCAGCAAGATCCCTTTATCTTCGTCGGCACCCTGGCGGAGAATCTGCGTCTCGGCCGCGCCGGCATAGATGACGCGCGGCTCTGGCAGGCGCTGAGCGAGGTGCAGTTGGCCGAGTTTGTGCGCAGCTTGCCACAGGGGATCAACACCCTGATGGAGGAGGGTGGCAAGAACCTCTCCGCCGGTCAGCGGCAACTGCTCTCCTTTGCCCGTGCACTGGTGGGAGATCCGCGTATCCTCATTCTGGATGAAGCGACGGCCAGCGTGGACTCCCAGACCGAGTTGGCGCTGTCGCAGGCGATCTCTGCCGCCCGTCGTGGCCGCACCACCATCGCCATCGCCCACCGCCTCTCGACCATCGTCGATGCGGACGAGATCCTGCTGCTCTCCCGCGGTCAGGTGAATGAGCGGGGTACCCATGGTGAGTTGATGGCCCTCGGCGGTCACTATGCCCAGCTGTTCGAGATGCAGAGTCAGGGGGCTTGGCTCGAAGAGAAACGCGCCTGAGCGGCACATTTGCTGTAACAGCGACATGAACGACAAAGAGGGAACCGGTGCGGTTCCCTCTGTTTTTGCGTTGGACAAAAGGTCGTAACCGTGAACCCTGTGCTTGTCGAATGGCGCAGATGCAGGCAACATGTCGTTTACATTAACTCATCGGATCAGTTCGCATATGGATTTGCAACGCTTCAAAGCCAATCTGGCGCTCCGGCTGTTTGCCTGGCGCTACATTCCCGTTATCGGGTTTTGTGCCCCGATCATCGAAGAGATGAACGCCAAGGCGCTGCGCATTCGCATTCCCCTTGGCTGGCGTACCCGCAACCATCTGGGCAGCATGTATTTTGGCGCGCTGGCGACCGGCGCCGATCTGGTAGGCGGTCTGCTGGTGATGGAGAAGGGGCGGCAGCGGCGCAAGAAGGTGCACTTCGCCTTCAAGGATGTGCAGGGGGAGTTTTTGAAACGACCGGAGGGGGATGTGCAGTTCGACTGCGCAGCGGGGGAGGAGATTGACGCCATGATCGACGAGTCGCTGGCAAGCGGTCAGCGCATCAATCGCCCCATCCGGGTGGTGGCCACCTGCCCGTCATTGAACGGGGATGAGGCGATGGCGCGTTTTGTGTTGACCCTGTCAGTCAAGGCCAGCTAGCGGGTTGCCGGAGAGTGGCTCCCCGAAACGGGTTTAGCCAATCTCCGGGCTGACGCCCTCTTTCACCACGACCTTCATGCCGTTGAAGTTGACCACCTGTTCGGCCACGATCTTGCAGCGCTTGCGGGTCTCAACCTGACCGTCCACCTCGACCAGCCCTTCGGCAACGAGGGCTTTGGCGGCGCCGCCACAATCGGCCCACCCCTGATGTTTGATAAGGTCACACAAGGCAACGAAGGGGTGACCTTCGAGCAGAAACGTCTCCATGGGAAATCCTCTAGATGGATAAATGCCGGATCTGGCAGGGCGGTTATTCTAGGCAGTTCATTCCGGCAAGAAAAGGGAAGCTGGACCACGGCAGTGAAAATGGTCTCCTCGCGCCAGCTTTTTATGTCGGGTTGTACTGAACTGTGCCATTGATCCCATTTGTGGAGTAGCTGGGACGAGTGATGACGCAAGAGATGTTCGCCGCACTGCTTTCTGCTTGCTACGGCTGTTAGGATGGCCTCCTTTGTTTGGTAAATGGTGCAAGGAGCCTCCAATGATTATCTCCCGCCTGCTGCTGGCATGCAGCGCCCTTACTCTGTGCGGTGTCGCGCAGGCCAGTACTCCGGTGCAGGTCTCGCTGCCTGGGGTCAATTTGCCCGCGTCCCATCAGGTGGAAGGGGCGCGCGCCTCGCTGCTCTACGGCCGGACCGGTCAGGTGAAGGGTATTGATCTGCCGATCTTCGCCCTTTCCGATGTGGATCAGTTCAGCGGCCTGCAGCTCGGGATTTTCCTCGGTGCTGGTCGGGTGCGCCACCAGTTTGGCGGGGTCGCCATCAACGCCATCAACTGGCACGAAGGGCAGGATACCGGCGTCAATTTGGGGCTGGTCAACCTGACCAACAATGTACAGGGGCTCAACTGGGGGGCGGTCAATATCGCCAAGGGCAATGCGCTGGCCAACGTCGGCCTGGTCAACTATGCCGAGCGTACCACCTTCCAGATTGGCTTTATCAATGCCACCAAACACCTCGACGGCTTGCAGATCGGGCTGGCCAACTACGCCGCCAACGGCGTGTTCCCCATTCTGCCACTGGTGAACTTCCAGAAATCGTTCTGACCAAGGCAGTTCGCTTTGCGTTAAAGGCCTCTGCTGATTACCCTGTGCCTCTTGCAACTTGTGACAGGCGAACAGAGGTAATTGATGACGGCAGGGCAGATGAGTGCAATCGGGATCGGCTGGGATGTGCGTGGTTGGCAGGGCAGTGCCCAGGCGGTGGCTGTGGTGGGCTGGCATGCCGAATCCAACCGCCTGCACTGGCTCGGGGTGTCGCCGCTGTTTCGTCTGAGCTCGCGGGTGGCGCCGGATCTGGCCGCTCTGCTGCGTCCGGCCCTGCAAAACGAGCTGACCCTGATGCAGGTAGAAGCCTGCCCGCAACTGGCGCTCGGTATCGATGCGCCGCTCGCCTTTCCCCGCGCCTTGCGGGATCTGCTCAACGGCCAACCACACAGCTGCGCCGCTCCCGAGCGGGAGATAGACAACCCCTACGCCTATCGCGACTGCGAGCGCTGGTTGTATCAGCAGTACGGCAAGAAGCCCCTCTCGGCCACCTTCGATCGGCTCGGTAACAATGCCACCCTGGCGCTCTCCATGCTGCCGCGGCTCTCGGATCTGCAACTGGTACCGACCGTTGCCCCGAAGGCCAGTCGCGCCGTGCTGGAGGTCTATCCGGCATTGGCCAAAGTGGGCGGCAAGGCCTCTCCGGCACGGCCCGAGCTGGCGGCGCAGCTGCCTGCGGATGTGCTGGTCGGCACTGATCGCTACGATGCGGCGCTCTGCGCCCTGATGGCGCTGCAATATGCCGCTGGTGGCAAGGTGACGGTATTGCCTGAGCTGATTTCGCCACCCAGTGACATGCCTTGTGATGAGGGATGGGTCTATCACTTTGCCCGTCATGCTGTAGAGCACAGCGGCATGTGACAACGGGGACGCGGCACATCATGGCGCCGCTCACCCTGTGGACGCGGGCCAAATGGCGTAAAAAACCTGTCTTTAGTCAGGAAATTGCCTGTTCATCCCGCGCCAAGGTGGCGCATCGTTATCTTCATCCGATATATTGCCCACCTTGCTGATCCTTTGCTGTGGTATTCCCGATGAAATCCGTTCTCTCTATTCAGTCCCACGTGGTCTTTGGTTGTGCCGGCAACAGCGCGGCCGTCTTCCCCATGCGCCGCCTCGGTATGGATGTATGGCCCATCAACACGGTGCAGTTTTCCAACCACACCCAATATGCCCAGGGGTGGCAGGGGATGGCGATGCCGGCAGGCCATATCAGTGCGCTGGTGAAAGGATTGGGTAATATCGAGGTGTTGAGCCAGTGTGACGCCGTGCTGAGCGGTTACCTTGGCTCCGCCGAACAGGGAGACGAGATCCTGACCGTGGTCAACGCCGTCAAGGCGGCCAACCCCGATGCCATCTACTTCTGCGACCCTGTGATGGGTCATCCGGAGAAGGGGTGTATCGTCGCTCCCGGCGTTACCCGTTTCCTGACCGAGCAGGCGTTGCCGGTGGCCGACATGATGGCCCCCAACCTGCTGGAGCTGGAGACCCTCTGTGATACCCATCTGGCAGATCTGGATCAGACCCGCGCGGCTGCCCATCAGCTGCTGGCCCGCGGCGTCAAGCTGGTGCTGGTCAAGCATCTCGGTCGTGCGGCGCAGGACTCCAGCCGCTTCGAGATGCTGCTGGCCACCCCGCAAGGGGATTACCTGATTGCCCGTCCGCTTTATGACTTTGCCCGCCAGCCGGTGGGGGTTGGCGATCTTATCAGCGCCCTGATGCTGGCGAATTTGCTGGCCGGTCACGATGCGGTCAGCGCGTTCGAGCGCACCAACGCCTCGGTGGATGCGGTGCTGCAGGAGACATGGCGCCAGCAGGCTTACGAGTTGCAGCTGATCGCCGCGCAAGATGCGTTTGATTCGCCGAAGGTGGAGGTGCGAGCGGTGATACTGCCCTGATTGCTGCCATGTCTGAAGCAAAAGAGGTGAGCCATTGGCTCACCTCTTTTGTTTGTATCGCTCCCGGTTATGGGGTCAGCGGATCAACCCCTGTTCAGCCAGCCAGGCAAACAGCAGACGGGAGACGGGGGAGAGCTCATCGAGGTGAGTGCTGTCTAGCCAGCGCAGCTCGGCAATTTCGGCCGAAGCGATGGGGGTGCCGCTCGCTTCGCCGGTGTAGCAGCGCAGGCGCACCTCGACTCCTGCCGGCTTGCCATCGGCCTGGGCGCTGAACTCGCAGGCAAAGCGCAGGGTGTCGTGCAGCAGGGTGACGGCCAGCTCCTCCTCAATCTCGCGGATCAGGGCCGCCTCATCGCTCTCACCCGGTTCCCGTTTGCCGCCGGGGATGTAATAGATGTCCTTGCCGTGGGAGCGGGCGCAGAGCAGTTGCTGATCTTTAAAGGTGAGCCAGGCGAGTTTGTCGATCATCCGTTTTCTCTCCGATGGGGTTGCCGTGATGAGCCGGGCGCACTCAAGCGCACCGCTGTTTTGCATGCAGGCAGCCTAACAAAGATGAAGTTGAGTCCCAAGAAGAAAGAGGGGAGAGGCCGGAAACGCACTGTTTCCAGCGCGGTGACCGCGTAGCTGGAAGAGTGCGCACTAGCTGGTTCGCCACAGCCTTCTCGTCCCTAAAAAAGTAGACTGGCGCACACCACGACAGGGCCGGACTGGGCGAAGGCGGGGCCCTTGTGGTTTAATCTTGCCACTTTAGCGGTAGTGGGCGACGGGCCTGCTACCTTGCGTGGGCAAGATGCAGGTGAGCAAGATGCAGATAGCAGCAGAGAGCAAGTTTATCGGACTCGGGGTAGCGGGCAATTTCGCCGGTCATCTGGAGCAGGCGGGTGAAGCGTCGGATTTCGTGGCGGTTGTGGTGCGCGACACCACGGCGCCCAAGGCGTTGTTCCCCTTCTTCGTGCCCGGTCATCCGGGTCAGCTCGGGGTATTCCCGTTGAGCGACAAGGCTATCTTCCTGCCGGAGGCGGCGGTCAGTGGTGACGAGAAGGTGCAGATCGAGCCGGAAGTGGCCCTCTGGTGCGAGCTGGAGTATGCGGGCAAGCAGGTGGTGGCGATCCATCCCCGCGCCTTTGGCGCCTATAACGACTGCTCTATCCGTCGTCCCAACGCCAAGAAGATCAGCGAGAAGAAGAACTGGGGCGAAGAGAGCAAGGGGCTGGCGGCCAACCTGCTGCCGCTATCCGGTTTTGCCGCCGGCTGCGAGCTCGATGACTATCACATCGCCTGCTATCTGGAGCGAGACGGTGAGCTGCACGCCTACGGGGTAGACAGCGCCGCCATCGACTACAGCTACTTCCATTGCAAGCTGCTCGACTGGGCCATCGACAAGTTCAACCATCAACAGGATGAGGGGCCGGCGGAGCACATTCAGGGACTGCTGGCGCAGGCGGGGCATCCTCCCCACGCGCTCATCAGCATCGGTGCCACCCGTTATACCCCGTTTGGCGAGACCCACTTCCTCAAGCCTGGCGACACCTCCTGTGTGGTGGTCTATCCGGGCAGCCGCTACAGCGAAGCGGATATTCGCGAGGCGATCCGTACCCGCAGTTTTGGTGCCGATGTGTCGGTGCTGCTGCAGGCGGTGCATGCGCGCTAATCAGATTGGCCCGCGGGGAGGCCACAGCCATCCTGCTGGCTGCAACAAAGAGTCATTGATGAAGATTGATACTGCAACGCGGGCCGATTATCCGGCCCTGATCGAGCTGTGGGAGGCCTCGGTTCGGGCGACCCACCACTTCCTGCCCGAGGCCGAGATCCTCGCGCTCAAACCGCTTATTCTGGAGCACTACTTCGATGCAGTGACACTGCACTGTGCCCGAATGGAGGAGGGGCGCATTGCCGGTTTTTGCGGGCTATGTGATGGCAAGATAGAGATGCTGTTTGTGGCGCCGGCGGTGCGCGGCAGTGGCGTGGGTCGCCGGTTGGTGGAACATGCCATCAGCCAGTGTGGCGCGACGCTGGTTGACGTCAACGAGCAGAATGAGCAGGCGGTGGGTTTCTACCACAAGATGGAGTTCGTCGTGACGGGCCGCTCGCCGCTGGATGGCCAGGGCAAGCCCTATCCTTTGCTCCATATGGCGTTGCTGCCGCGATAGTCGTTCAAGTGTGATAATGAACGGGGGATGGCCTGCGCCATCCCCCGTTTTTGATCCTGCCGTTACTTGCTGGCGATCTTGCTGACCACCTTGATCAGCTGGTAGCGCAGGGAGGAGGCATCGGCCGGCACATTGGTAAGCTGCTCCTTGCTCACGGTGAGCTGATACTGGTAGCCCGGCTCGAACTGGAAACCCTCGATCTGCTGATAGAAAAGCGTCCAGGGCTGCTGCTCGTCGCTGCGCACCTGCATGCACTGCATCGGCCCGACCCCGACACAATCGACCAGCTGGCTGTTGATGTAGAGGGTCTCACCCTGTGGGGCCGCGGTGCCCTGACAGGCGGTGAGCAGCAGGGCGGCGCTGGCAAGCAGAGGTTTCATGGGGGACTCCTTCGAATTGAAAGGGGCATTAGAGCGATAAATAAAAAGGCGGTCAATGACCGCCTTTGTAACAAACCATGTTGATTCAGCTCATTAACGCTGATCAAGCGGCGTGAAATCCCGTTGCGGGTGGCCCACGTAGAGCTGGCGCGGGCGGCCAATCTTGCTATCCGGGTCGGAGTGGAACTCGTTCCAGTGAGCAATCCAGCCGATAGTGCGGGAGATGGCGAAGATCACGGTGAACATGTTCATCGGGATACCGATCGCCTTCATGATGATACCGGAGTAGAAGTCCACGTTCGGGTAGAGTTTCTTCTCGATGAAGTAGGGGTCGGAGAGCGCGATGCGCTCCAGCTCCATGGCCACGTCCAGCAGCGGATCCTTGATCTGTAGCTCGGTTAATACCTCGTGACAGGTTTCACGCATCACAGTGGCACGGGGGTCATGGTTCTTGTAGACACGGTGGCCGAAGCCCATCAGACGGAACGGATCGTTCTTGTCCTTGGCCTTGGCGATGTACTCGGGGATGCGATCCACCGAGCCTACCTCCTCCAGCATGCGCAGGCAGGCTTCGTTGGCACCACCATGGGCCGGACCCCACAGGGAGGCGATACCTGCGGCGATACAGGCAAACGGGTTGGCACCGGAGGAGCCAGCCAGACGGACGGTGGAGGTGGAGGCGTTCTGCTCGTGATCAGCGTGCAGGGTGAAGATGCGGTCCATGGCGCGCTCGACCACCGGATTGACCTTGTACTCCTCGGTCGGTACCGCAAACATCATATGCAGGAAGTTGCCTGCATAGGAGAGGGCGTTGCGCGGATGCATGAACGGCTGGCCGATAGAGTACTTGTAGCACATGGCCGCCAGGGTCGGCATCTTGGAGATGAGGCGGAAGGCGCAGATCTCGCGGTGCTGTTCGTTGTTGATGTCGAGGGCGTCGTGATAGAAGGCAGAGAGTGCGCCCACCACACCACACATGATGGCCATGGGGTGGGAGTCACGACGGAAACCACGGAAGAAGAAGGCAATCTGCTCGTGCACCATGGTATGGCGGGTCACGGTACGCTGGAAATCGGCAAACTGTGCCTTGGTCGGCGCCTCGCCGTAGAGCAGGATATAGCAGACTTCGAGATAGTTGGACTCTTTGGCCAACTGGGCGATGGGGTAACCACGGTGCAGCAAGACACCCTGATCCCCGTCAATGTAGGTGATGGCAGATTTGCAAGAACCGGTCGCCATAAAGCCCGGGTCAAAGGTGAAATACCCTTGCCCACCCAGCTTTCTAACATCGACAACATCAGGTCCAACGGTTCCAGAGAGGATCGGCAGTTCAACCGGATCTTTCCCGGGCAGGTGTAGGGTGGCTATCTTATCAGCCATAGCACGTCTCCTTTGCTCTTTATAATTTGGTTCCAGTCCTACTCTATTACGACTTTTATGACGCTGGCAAAGGTTGTTACCCATACCGAGGTGGCTGGAGCGCCCTATTTGAAACAGAGTTCCCTATCAATGTCAATTTTGCTGGGGCGGCATTAACGGCATTAATGGAATGTTAAATTAAATATGCGATCAAGTTTGCGGTTTTGTGTTTTCTTTGTAGCTGTTTGATTGTCTTCGTTTAAGGGCGTGGATATACTGCGCCACGTGGGTCATGGCTGCTGGTGTTTGAAACGCTTTGGCAAAGCCTGATGTGAAACCAAAAATTCGCGTTTTGGCTTTTTCAGAGTGTTTTGGTAACAAATAGCCAACAATCACCATCCCGTGCCCTCAAGTGTGAGTTAAAACAATAACTAACGTGCTCAATAGAGCTGAGTGGGCAAGCGTGAAAAACAAACAGAGACCGGTCAACCTCGACCTACAAACGATCAGCTTTCCTGTCACTGCCATCGCCTCCATCCTGCACCGTGTTTCAGGGGTCATTACCTTTGTGGCACTGGGCATCTTGCTGTGGATGCTTGGCACTTCACTCGCCTCTCCCGAAGGATTTGAGACAGTGGTGTCCATCATGGACAACTTCCTGGTCAAATTCGTGCTGTGGGGGATCCTGACTGCGCTGGCTTACCACATTGTGGGCGGTTTGCGTCATCTGGTCATGGACATGGGCTATTGGGAAGAGCTGGAATCCGGTAATCAGAGTGCCCGTGTGGCCTTCGTGATCACCGCGATCCTGGCCGTATTGGCGGGAGTGCTTGTATGGTAACCAATTCTGCAACATTCGGGCGTAGCGGCGTTCATGATTACATCCTGATCCGCGCCACCGCCCTCATCATGACCTGCTATGTCCTCTATCTGGTGAGTTTTGTCGCGTTCAACGACATCACCTTTGAGGTGTGGACAGGTTTCTTCGCCAACACCTTCACCAAGGTGTTCACCCTGTTGGCCCTGCTGTGCGTACTGATCCATGCCTGGATCGGTCTGTGGCAGGTGTTGACCGACTATATCAAGCCGGTAGGGCTACGCGGGGCGCTGCAATTTGCCCTGGTCGTGGTGCTGTTTGTCTATCTGATGACGGGTTTCGTCGTGCTGTGGGGTGTGTAAGGTGACTATTCCAACTCGTGAATTTGATGCGGTCGTGATTGGTGCCGGTGGTGCCGGTATGCGCGCCGCGTTGCAGATTGCCCAGTCCGGCAAGAGCTGCGCTCTGTTGTCCAAGGTTTTTCCAACCCGTTCTCACACTGTTTCCGCTCAGGGCGGTATCACGGTTGCGCTGGGCAATGCCCACGATGACAACTGGCAGTGGCACATGTATGACACGGTAAAAGGTTCCGATTACATCGGTGATCAGGAGGCCATCGAGTACATGTGCAAAACCGGCCCCGAGGCTATCTATGAGCTGGAGAACATGGGCTTGCCCTTCTCCCGTTTCGACAACGGGTCTGTCTACCAGCGTCCGTTTGGTGGTCAGTCCAAGAATTTCGGTGGCGAGCAGGCTGCTCGTACCGCAGCGGCCGCCGACCGTACCGGTCACGCCCTGCTGCACACCCTCTATCAGCAGAACGTCAAGAACAAGACCACCGTCTTCTCCGAGTGGTATGCGCTGGATCTGGTGAAAAACCAGGATGGCCATGTGGTGGGTTGTACCGCCATCGATATGGAGAGCGGTGAAGTGGTCTACTTCAAGGCCAAGGCCACCGTGCTGGCGACTGGCGGTGCCGGTCGTATCTACCAGTCCACCACCAACGCCCACATCAACACAGGTGACGGCGTCGGCATGGCGCTGCGTGCCGGCGTCGGCGTGCAGGACATGGAGATGTGGCAGTTCCACCCGACCGGCATCGCCGGGGCCGGGGTGCTGGTAACTGAAGGCTGCCGTGGTGAAGGCGGCTATCTGCTCAATAAAGATGGCGAGCGCTTCATGGAGCGTTACGCCCCGAACGCCAAGGACTTGGCCGGTCGCGACGTGGTGGCCCGCTCCATCATGATCGAGATCCGTGAAGGCCGTGGCTGCGACGGCCCCTGGGGCCCGCACATCAAGCTCAAGCTGGATCACCTCGGCAAAGAGGTGCTGGAATCCCGTCTGCCGGGCATCTGCGAGCTCTCTCGCACCTTCGCCCACGTGGATCCGGTCAAAGAGCCGATTCCGATCATCCCGACCTGCCACTACATGATGGGCGGCGTACCGACCAACGTGAATGGCCAATGCCTGACTCAGGACAAGAACGGCAACGACGTGCCGGTGGTCGGTCTGTTTGCGGTGGGCGAGATTGCCTGCGTCTCCGTACACGGTGCCAACCGTCTGGGTGGCAACTCCCTGCTGGATCTGGTGGTCTTCGGCCGCGCTGCCGGCATGCATCTGGTCAACACCTTGGGCGAGATGGAGCACGGCCGTGATGCTTCCGAGTCGGATCTGGATGCCGCATTGTCCCGCTTCAACCGCTGGGAAAATTGCCGTGACGGGGAAGACCCGGTGCAGATCCGCAAAGACCTGCAGCGCTGCATGCAGAACAACTTCTCCGTATTCCGCGAAGGTGCGGCGATGGCAGAAGGGCTGGCCGAGCTCAAGGTTATCCGCGAGCGCCTCAAGTCAGCCCGTCTGGATGACACCTCCAAAGAGTTCAACACCCAGCGCATCGAGTGCCTGGAGCTGGACAACCTGATGGAGACGGCGTTTGCCACGGCGGTTGCCGCCAACTTCCGTACCGAGAGTCGCGGTGCTCACTGCCGCTTCGACTTCCCGGATCGCGACGATGAGAACTGGCTGTGCCACAGCCTCTATCATCCGGACACCGAGTCCATGACCCGTCGCGCTGTCAACATGTCACCCAAGACCCGTGAGGCGTTTCCGCCCAAGGTCCGGACTTACTGATTGCGGAGCCAGCCCTATGAACGTCACATTCTCTGTCTACAGATACAATCCGGATGTTGATAACGTCCCCCATATGAAGGAATATCGTCTTGATATTCCTGAAGGTTCCGACATGATGGTGCTCGACGCACTGATCCAGTTGAAAGAGCTGGATCCCACGCTCGCCTTCCGCCGCTCTTGCCGCGAAGGGGTCTGTGGATCAGACGGTCTCAACATGAATGGCAAGAACGGTCTTGCCTGTATCACCCCGCTCTCCGACCTGCTGAAGAAGGGCAATAACGTCGTTATCCGCCCCTTGCCCGGCCTGCCGGTGATCCGTGATCTGGTGATCGACATGACCCAGTTCTACACCCAGTGGGAGAAGGTCAAACCCTTCCTCATCAATGATGACAAGTTGCCGCCGGTGCGTGAGCACCTGCAATCCCCCGAAGAGCGCGCCAAGCTTGACGGCCTGTACGAGTGCATTCTCTGTGCCTGCTGCTCCACTTCGTGCCCCTCCTTCTGGTGGAATCCCGACAAGTTCATCGGTCCGGCCGGGCTGCTCGCCGCCTACCGCTGGCTGGCTGACAGCCGCGACACCGCGACCACCGAACGACTGGGGAATCTGGACGACGCCTTCAGCGTGTTCCGCTGCCATGGCATCATGAACTGCGTGAACGTCTGTCCGAAAGGCTTGAACCCGACCAAGGCGATTGGCCAGATCAAGTCGATGTTGCTCAATCGGGCTGTTTAGTATCAGGGCCGGCCAGGTGCTGGCCCGACCTCTGGATAGCCATCCCACCCGTGGCAGGATGGCTATTTGACCCCTATAAGCTGCGCAGCAGTAACAAGAAGTACAAGGGATAGAAATGCATAACGGCGTGATGAAGGCCTGGTTGGAGTCATCTCACCTGGCTGGTGCGAATGCAAGCTATATTGAGGATTTGTACGAATCCTTTCTGGAAAATCCTGACTCCGTGTCCGACGAGTGGCGCAGCCTGTTTAGCGAGCTGCCCCAGGTCAATGGCCATGCGGTTGAACAACCCCACTCCCAGGTCCGCGATTATTTCCGTCGTCTGGCCAAGGATCCCTCTCGCTACAGTGCCCCCGTCTCCGATCCGCAAGTGGATGCCAAGCAGGTGCGGGTATTGCAGCTGATCAACGCCTTCCGTTTCCGTGGTCACCAGAATGCCAATCTGGACCCGCTGGGCCTGTGGCAGCGTGAAACCGTTGCCGAACTGGATCCCGCGTTCCACAACCTGCAGGGCGCAGATATGGAGGCCACCTTCAATGTGGGCTCCTACGCCATCGGTCGCGAGACCATGGTGCTCTCCGACCTCTACGCCTCGCTGAAGAAGACCTATTGCGGCTCCATCGGCGCCGACTACATGCACCTCACCTCCACGGAAGAGAAGCGCTGGCTGCAACAGCGTCTCGAATCCATTGAAGGGAAGGGGAGCTACACCCTCGAAGAGAAGACCCGTTTCCTCGAGAGCCTGACCGCCGCCGAAGGGCTGGAGAAATATCTGGGTGCCAAGTTCCCGGGAGCCAAGCGCTTCTCCCTGGAAGGTGGCGACGCCATGATCCCCATGCTCAAGGAGCTGATCCGTCGCGCCGGTGAGCAGGGCTGCAAAGAGGCCGTTATCGGCATGGCCCACCGTGGTCGCCTCAACGTGCTGATCAACGTGCTCGGTAAACGGGCGCAGGATCTGTTCGACGAGTTTGCCGGCAAGCACGGCGAATCCTGGGGCACGGGTGACGTGAAGTACCACATGGGCTTCTCCTCCGACTTCGCCACCCCAGGTGGCAACGTGCACCTGGCGCTGGCGTTCAACCCCTCTCATCTCGAGATCGTCAACCCTGTGGTCATCGGATCGGTTCGTGCCCGGATGGATCGTCGCGGTGACAAGGATGGCTCCAGCGTGCTGCCCATCACCATTCACGGTGACTCGGCCATGGCCGGTCAGGGTGTGGTGGCCGAGACCTTCAACATGTCCCAGACCCGTGCCTATGGCGTCGGCGGGACGGTGCGCATCGTCATCAACAACCAGGTTGGTTTCACCACCTCCTATATCCGTGACCTGCGCTCCACCGAATATTGCACCGACATCGCCAAGGCGGTGCAGGCGCCGGTGCTGCACGTCAACGGCGATGATCCGGAAGCCGTGGTGCTGGTGACCCAGATTGCGCTGGATTACCGCAACACCTTCAAACGCGACGTGGTGATCGAGCTGGTCTGCTACCGTCGTCACGGTCACAACGAAGCGGATGAGCCGAGCGCGACCCAGCCGCTGATGTACCAGAAGATCAAGCAGCACCCGACTCCACGCAAGATCTACGCCGATCAGCTGGTGGCAGAGGGGAGCCTCGCTCAGGAGCGGGCGACCGAACTGGTCAACGAGTATCGCGAAGCGCTGGATCGCGGCGAGCGGGTGAGCAAGGAGTGGCGGCCGATGGAGCTGCACTCTGTCGACTGGACCCCTTATCTCGGTCACGACTGGAACATGGCCTATGACAGCACAGTGCCGATGGATCACCTCAAAGCCCTCGGCGAGCGGGTGAGCCAGTATCCGGCGACCCACGTGCTGCAGCGTCAGGTCGAGAAGATTTACGAAGACCGTCGTCTGATGGCCGCCGGCGAGAAGCTGGTGGATTGGGGCTTTGCTGAGACCTTGGCCTACGCCACTCTGGTGGACAAGGGGTCCCGCATCCGTTTTACCGGTGAAGACTCCGGCCGTGGCACCTTCTTCCATCGCCACGCCGTGCTGCACAACCAGACCGACGCCAGCACCTACACCCCGCTGTGCAACCTGCACGACGAGCAGGGGCCGTTCGAGATTTACGACTCGGTACTGACCGAGAACGCGGTTCTGGCCTTTGAATATGGCTACGCCAGCGCCGAGCCGGCCGGCCTCACCATCTGGGAAGCCCAGTTCGGCGACTTCGCCAACTGCGCCCAGGTCGTGGTGGATCAGTTCCTCTCCTCCGGTGAGCAGAAGTGGGGGCGGATGTGCGGCCTGACCATGTTGCTGCCGCACGGTTACGAAGGGCAGGGGCCGGAGCACTCCTCCGCCCGTCTGGAGCGTTATCTGCAGATGTGTGCCCAGCACAACATGCAGGTGTGCGTGCCCTCTACCCCGGCACAGGTATTCCATATGCTGCGTCGTCAGGTAGTGCGCCCGATGCGCCGTCCGCTCATCGTGATGACGCCCAAATCCCTGCTGCGCCACCCGCTGGCGGTGAGCAAGCTTGAAGAGCTGGCGGAAGGTACTTTCCAGAATGCCATTGGCGAGATCGATGCGCTGGATCCGAAAGCAGTCAAGCGTGTGGTGTTCTGCTCCGGCAAGGTCTACTACGACCTGCTCGATGCCCGTCGCAAGGCGGAGCAGCAAGATGTGGCACTGGTGCGGATCGAGCAGCTCTACCCCTTCCCGGAAGAGGAAGTGCGCGCCATTCTGGCCGATTACAGCCATGTCACCGACTTTGTCTGGTGTCAGGAAGAGCCGCAGAACCAGGGCGCCTGGTACTGCACCCGTCACCACTATGATGGCGTGTTGCCAGCCGGTGCCACCCTGCGTTATGCCGGTCGCCCTGCGTCCGCCTCGCCAGCGGTTGGTTACATGTCCGTCCATGCCAAGCAGCAGAAAGCCTTGGTGGAAGATGCTCTTACTTTGGCCTAAGCCCTGAACAAGAAGTAACAAGGAACTGATTTGATGACTATCGAAATCAAGGTACCGGATCTGCCGGAATCAGTGGCCGATGCCACTATCGCCACCTGGCACAAAAAACCGGGCGATCTGGTCGCCCGTGACGAAGTACTGGTCGACATCGAGACCGACAAGGTGGTGCTGGAAGTGCCGGCCCCGCAAGCGGGTGTGCTGGGGGATATTCTGCAAGGGGAAGGGGCGACCGTGTTGTCCCGTCAACTGATTGCCATCCTCACCGCCGCCCCGGTAGCGGGTGAAGAGACCAAAGAGAAACCGGTTGAAGCTGTTGCTGATGATGGCGCCGATGGCCTGAGCCCCTCGGTGCGTCGCCTGATTGGCGAGCATGACATCGACGTTGCCAAGTTGACCGGTACCGGCAAGGGCGGTCGCATCACCAAGGATGATGTGGAAGCCTACATCAAGGCGCTGAGCAAGCCTGCCGCTGTTGCTCCGGTTGCTGCCGCTCAGGCCGCGCCGGTTGCCGCACTGGCCGGTCGCAGCGAGAAGCGGGTGCCGATGACCCGTCTGCGCAAGCGCATTGCCGAGCGTCTGCTGGAAGCGAAAAACACCACCGCCATGCTGACCACCTTCAACGAGGTCAACATGAAGCCCATCATGGATCTGCGCAAGCAGTACGGCGAGATCTTCGAGAAGAAGCACGGCATCAAGCTCGGCTTCATGTCCTTCTACGTGAAGGCGGTAGTGGAGTCCCTCAAGCGCTATCCGGAAGTGAACGCCGGGCTGGATGGTGACGACATCGTCTACCACAACTACTTCGACGTCAGCATCGCCGTCTCCACCCCTCGTGGTCTGGTGACGCCGGTACTGCGCGACTGCGACAACATGAGCCTTGCCGACATCGAGAAGGCCATCAAGGATCTGGCGGGCAAGGGCCGCGACGGCAAACTGACCGTGGATGAGCTGACTGGTGGCAACTTCACCATTACCAACGGTGGTGTGTTCGGCTCCCTGATGTCCACCCCGATCATCAACCCGCCCCAGAGCGCCATTCTGGGCATGCACAAGATCCAGGATCGCCCGATGGCCGTTGACGGCAAGGTCGAGATCCTGCCGATGATGTACCTGGCCCTCTCCTACGATCACCGTCTCATCGACGGGCGCGAATCGGTAGGCTTCCTGGTCTCCGTCAAGGAGCTGCTGGAAGATCCGACCCGCCTGCTGCTGGACGTCTGAGCAACCAACTGAAAGATAACGAGGGGCCCCCGAGGCCCCCACTCACAGGGGATTGAGAAACACGAGCCCCGGACGGAAATACCTACAACACGGATAGAGCATCTATGAATCTGCATGAATATCAGGCAAAACAGCTGTTTGCCGAGTATGGCCTGCCGGTCTCCGAAGGTTATGCCTGTGCTACCCCGCAGGAAGCGGCCGAAGCGGCCGACAAGATTGGCGGCAATACCTGGGTCGTCAAATGCCAGGTACACGCCGGTGGTCGCGGCAAGGCGGGCGGTGTGAAAGTGGCCAAGAGCAAGGACGAGATCCGTGCCTTCGCCCAGAACTGGCTGGGCAAGAATCTGGTGACCTACCAGACTGACGCCAACGGCCAGCCGGTCACCAAGATCCTGGTTGAATCCTGCACCGACATCGCCAAAGAGCTCTACCTGGGCGCCGTGGTTGACCGTGGCTCCCGTCGCGTGGTCTTCATGGCCTCTACCGAAGGTGGCGTGGACATCGAGAAGATCGCCCACGAAACCCCCCATCTGATCCACAAGGCCACCCTGGACCCGCTGGTTGGCCCGCAGCCCTATCAGGCGCGCGAGCTGGCCTTCAAACTGGGTCTGGTCGGCGATCAGATCAAACAGTTCACCAAGATCTTCATGGGTCTGGGTCAGATGTTCCTCGACTGCGATTTCGCGCTGCTGGAGATCAACCCGCTGGTGATCACCGCGCAGGGCAACCTGCACTGCCTGGATGGCAAGATCAACATCGACGCCAACGCCCTCTATCGTCAGCCCAAGCTGCGCGAGATGCACGACCCGTCGCAAGATGACCCCCGCGAAGCGCACGCTGCCCAGTGGGAGCTCAACTATGTGGCCCTCGATGGCAACATCGGCTGCATGGTCAACGGCGCGGGTCTGGCCATGGGCACCATGGATATCGTCAACCTGCACGGCGGCAAGCCGGCCAACTTCCTTGACGTCGGCGGCGGCGCCACCAAGGAGCGCGTGACCGAGGCGTTCAAGATCATCCTCTCCGACAGCAACGTCAAAGCGGTGCTGGTCAACATCTTTGGCGGCATCGTGCGCTGCGACATGATCGCGGAAGGCATCATCGGTGCGGTCAAGGAAGTGGGGGTCAAGGTGCCCGTCGTGGTCCGTCTGGAAGGCAACAACGCCGAGCTGGGTGGTATCAAGCTGGCCGAGAGCGGCCTCAACATCATTGCGGCCAAGAGTCTGACCGATGCCGCGCAGCAAGTCGTCAAAGCAGCGGAGGCCAACTGATGAGCGTACTGATCAACAAGGACACCCGAGTCATCTGCCAGGGCTTTACCGGCGGTCAGGGGACTTTCCACTCCGAGCAGGCGCTCTCTTACGGCACCCAACTGGTCGGCGGCGTCTCCCCGGGCAAGGGCGGCACCACCCATCTGGGCCTGCCGGTGTTCAACACCGTCCGTGACGCCGTCGAAGCGACCGGCGCCACCGCCACCGTCATCTATGTGCCGGCACCGTTTTGCAAGGATGCGATCCTGGAAGCGATCGACGCGGGCATCAAGCTGATTGTCACCATCACCGAAGGCATCCCGACGCTGGATATGCTGGACGTCAAAGTGAAGCTGCAAGAGACCGGCGTGCGGATGATCGGCCCCAACTGCCCGGGCGTGATCACTCCGGGTGAGTGCAAGATCGGCATCATGCCGGGCCACATTCACAAGCCGGGCAAGGTGGGCATCGTCTCCCGCTCCGGCACCCTGACCTACGAAGCGGTCAAGCAGACCACTGACGAGGGCTTTGGCCAGTCCACCTGCGTCGGTATCGGTGGCGACCCCATCCCGGGCTCCAACTTTATCGACATTCTGGAGATGTTCCAGAACGACCCGCAGACCGAAGCGATCGTGATGATCGGCGAGATCGGCGGCAACGCCGAAGAAGACGCGGCCGCCTATATCAAGGCCCACGTCACCAAGCCGGTGGTCTCCTATATCGCCGGTGTTACCGCGCCTCCCGGCAAGCGGATGGGCCACGCTGGTGCCATCATCTCCGGTGGCAAGGGTACCGCCGCCGAGAAGTTTGCCGCGCTGGAAGATGCTGGCGTGAAAACCGTCCGCTCCCTGGCCGATATCGGCAAGGCCCTGCGCGAAGTCACCGGCTGGTAATTTCTGTTAGCCCGTTATCTCTAATAAAAAGCCGTCCAATGGGCGGCTTTTTTATTACTCACGATTTGAAGCCGTCATCTTTATTTCTGTAAGTTAGAATATGCTTTACAGTTTGACCTTACGGGTTTGGTAATATCGGTGTGTCAGTGCCATTACAAAATCAAGGCAAGGTCTTAGGCGGAATAAATGAACCTATAGCTAGAAATAAAAGAAATGTATTTATTGTTCATGGCAGGGATAATGAAGCTAAATATGAAGTTAGCCGTTTCATAGAAAGTCTAGGCCTTAAAGCAATCATACTTCATGAGCAAGCTAGTTCAGGGATGACAATCATTGAGAAGATTGAGCATTATTCAAACGATGCTGACTTTGCTCTCATTTTATATACGCCCTGTGATCTTGGTAGAGGTGTGCATGAATCAAAAACTCCGCCTCAAAGCCGAGCTCGACAAAATGTTGTTTTTGAACATGGCTACCTGATGGCAAAATTCGGTAGGGAAAATGTTTGTGCCTTGGTTAAGGGAAAAATTGAAACTCCAAATGACATCAGTGGCGTAGTATATGTGGACTTAGATGCCGCTGGTGGCTGGAAACTTGCAGTATCTAAAGAGCTCAAGGCATGTGGTTACGCAATTAGCAGTTGGTGATCAGGTCGTATGTTGGGCTCAAAATGGTAGGTTGGTGCTGAACGAAGTGAAGCCCAACGTTTACCGTGAAATATGCCTGTCAATCTGTTCACGGCTTAGCCACATCCTTGTTTATCCCGCTCTGGTTGGCGTAATCATACTCGCCTGTTGGGCTTCGCTACGCTCTGCGCCAACCTACAAATCACGTATCGCCCTGAGTGGCAACCCGTGGGGCCGAATAGCGAAGCGTATTCAGACGATCGGGGGGCTTAGTATGCCACAGCCTTTGTCTACAGGCAGAATCCAACAGCCCAAGATTGTTACGCTGTTGCAACCAAGTTGGCGGATGCTGTTGCGCTGGTGAATCAATCTTGCCACCGTTTGGGAAAGCCAGCTGGCCACGCTGGTTGCCAATGCCCCTCCGATTTGAGGCAAAGTACCAAGCCGAACATGGGTTAGCTCCCGCTTATCGACCCTTGCACCGCGCACCTTGCCATCAAGGCTGGCTATGACTCCCCGAACTAAAAATGCCGACCCGGAGGTCGGCATTTTGCTGTTACAAGGCGCGGGTCTGGCGGTATATGTGCTTAGCTCCCTGTCGCCGAGATCCTCACACTCGTCTTATCGCATGAACCCTATTGGCTAAAGACCGTCTGCCCGCGAAAGACGGTCTGGACTACCTGGGTATCGGCGATCTGCTCCGGCTTGCCGGCGGCGACCAGCTGGTAGAGATCCCGATCCAGCACGATAAAGTCGGCCGATTTGCCCGCCTCGATCGAGCCGCTGATAGCCTGCTGGCGTACCGCGCGGGCGCCATTGATGGTGTAGGCCGCCAGCATTTCGTCAAGGGTGATGCGCTGGCTGGCGCGATAATCATCGCCGCTTTGGGGAGCCTTGATGATCCCGGTCGCCATATTTTCGAAGGGGCGGGGATCCCGGCTGTCGACCGGGGCATCGCTGCCAGCGACCAGTATGGCGCCCGCCTTGCGCGAACTCTCGACCGGGTAGAGGGCTCCGTGCAGATAGCCGAGGGGATCATAGAGGGCATCGCTCAGGGATTGGCCCACCCGGGTCGGCTGGATAAAGGAGGCAACCAGCATGTCGTAGGCCAGTTGGGGGGAGGTCCAGGCATAGGTAAAGGTGAGGTAGAGCCCAAGCTCGCCGAGCCGTTTTTGATCATCGGGATGGACCACCTGTAGGTGGGCCAGGGTGTGGGGAATGCCGCTATCACCGTTGCTGGCGCGGGCGGCGGTGAGGGCATCCAGCGCCGTGCGGGTGGTGCGATCACCGATGCTGTGCATATGGATGCTGAAGCCTGCCTTGTCCAGCGCCCCTATATAGCGGGTGAGGTCGGCCTCCCGGTAGTTGACGATCCCGTTGTTGCCGGACTCCTCGCTGTCGGCTGTGATGGTCACTTCATCGGTAGCCGGGTCTCTGGCCAGATGGGGGGTGTGGTAGTTTGCCAGCATGCCGGCATTGGGCAGGAAGGGGGGGGTTGTGAAGGGATCCCCTTCCAGCACACCGTCGAGGAAGATCTTGACCGCATCGGCCTTGATCAGCGGGTTGTTGGCAAAGGATTCTCTCACCTGGCTGGCCTTGGCAAGATGCCCCTCTATATCGAGTTTGCCCTGATAATCATCATCGCTAAAGCAGGTGGCGGCCGTGACACGCATATGCAGCAGGTCCCGTGACTGCATGGTGAGTAGTCGCTGGCGGATAAAGTCGGTGGCGCAGGCATCCTGAATGCTGGTGATACCGCGAGAGGCCATCAGCTCGGCAATGGCGGGCAGGGTCTGGTCGTATTGGCTGGCTGCCTGCTCATCACTGGCGCTCAGAACGCCACTATCGGGCACTGGAATGGCGCTGCGGGCCGTGTCACGCACCACTCCGCTGGTCAGGTCGACATAGGGGATAAAGGGCTCGAAGACCCCGCCGGGGGCCAGCGTAGTTCCATTGAAGCCGATTGTGTTGCCGTCGTTATCCTGCGCCATGGCAAGGGCGCGGGAGTTGTAGGCACTGGCATGGCCATCGACCCCGGCCAGCACCACCGGATTGTCGGGGGCGGCGGCATCGAGGGCTGCCAGCAGGGTGGCATGGCTGGCGGTTGCCGTATTGCCCTCGTAGGGAGACCACTGGTTGACTACCAGCCACTCCCCCGGTTTGGCCGCATAGCGGGGCAGGCATGTGCTGATCTTGGCGGCCAGCTGATCCAGAGTGACGGGTTTGCCATCGAGATCGCACATGTCCAGCGCCACCGTACCGAGCAGATGGATATGGTTGTCATGCAGGCCGGGCAGTACCATTCGGCCTTGCAGATCCACCACCCGGGTGGTGGGGTGCTTGAGCGCTTCGGCCCCCTCCTGGTTGCCCACATAGATAAACTGGCCGTCACTGACCATCATGGCCTCGGCTACCTGACGCTGCCCATCCTGGGTGTGGATCTTGCCGTTGAGATAGAGGGTCGTTGCCCCATTCGTATCATTGGTGTCACTTCGGCAGCCACCGAGCAGGCCTGCGGCCAACAGGAGGGTGATGCCAAATCGGGTTGAGGTATGTTTGCTATCCATTGCACTGCTCTCCTTGGGTTAAATGCAGTAATTACTGCAGATCTGAGCAGATATGTTTATTGCAGCTATTCTGAAAAAATCCAGTAATTACTGCATTTATTTAACTTTTTGTTTACCTTGTCTCATGGATGTCAATGAGCCACTACCGGTCGTGACCCGGGCAAAGAGGGGACCTCAGTGGTTCGAAGGAGAGAAGATGTCAGAACAACGAGTGCCTGCCGCCCTGCATATGCGGCGTCAGCCCCGGCAGCAGCGCAGTCAGGAGGTGGCAAGTCGCATTGAACAGGCCACCCTGCTGTTGCTGCAGGAGCGAGGTTTTGCCGCCCTCAACACCAATGCCATTGCTGATCGGGCCGGTGTCGGGATCAAATCGCTCTACCACCTCTATCCCAACAAGGAGGCGATCATTTGCCGTCTCGCTATGGGGTGGCTGGCAGCTATCTGTGAGGCGCAAGAGCAGATCCGAACCCAGGCGACCAGTTGGCCGCACGTGCTGGTGCTGCTGGATCTGGCGCTTGAAGAGCTTGATCGTCGCTTTGTCGGCTATGGTGCCTTGTGGCACGCCATGGATCTCATCCCCGAACTGCACGTGGTCGAGCAGGAGCACGAGCGGCGCCAGATTGACTTCTGGTCATCCCTGCTGCGCGACTTTGGCTGCCGCTGGCCGGAGGCCGAGCTCACGAGTCTGGTGCGCTACTTCTATCGCACCGCCGATGTCACCAAGCAGTGTACCAAGGCCGATGGCGAGGTGGGCCAGCGGATGTGGTTGCTGCATCGTCACTGGAGCGAGCAGCTGATCGCCGCCGCTATTGCCGAGCCCGACCCCGAACGGGTGTGGCAGGGAATGCCTGCGCTGCTGGTTGGGACCAACGAGTAATACTGCAAGCATCCACCATGCCGCGCAGCCCCGGCATGCATCAGCCGAGCGCGACCCGCATCAGGGGAGAGGGGGCGTTGTCGACAAAGTGGTGCCAGATATGGCCGTAGAGCGCCTTCTGACCCGGGAAACTCACCAGCGCCTTGGCTTCGGCCAGGGAACACCAGCGATATTCGGTGTGCTCGTCGTTGAGGGTCACCGCCTGATTGGGCGGACAATAGACCACAAAGACCGGTACCACCTCCACCGTATTCAGGCTCGCCTCGTAAAACTGCTCCAGATACTGGCCGTTGTAGAGCTCGGTGACCCGGATCCCCGTCTCTTCGCCAAACTCCCGAATAATGGTCTGCCAGCCGGTTTCACCCGCCTCCACCGTGCCCGCCACATGGCACCAGAAGCCTCCCTTGACCCGCTTCATCACCAGCAATTTTGTTTCGCCATCGACAGTGGTGAGGGCAACGCCAGAGACGGCCTTGCAGCGAATGGGGATCATGATCTTCTCTCCGGATTTGGGCTCTGTGATAGCCATGAACAGTGTGAAGGCGTGTTAATTGAAATACGCCTCGGTGGGTAGGCCCATGACCTCTATTTCATTCAGTCCATTTTTGGCCAGATAGTTGGCCACCAGATTGAACCCCACCCAGTAACCGGCATATTTGGGAAATGGCCGGTTATCACGGCAGTAGAAAAAGTCTAAAAAGTTGAACTGCTTGCTGGATAGATGGGGCGTCATCTCTGCCAGGAGCGATTGCCAGTCATGGTGATGAGACTCCTTGAACAGCGAGGGGAGTGTGCCGCCATTGAACCTCTGCTCAAAGTAGCAGGCCAGCCCTTCAAAAATCAGGTTTTCGGCCAGTGTTTCTGCTTCCACCTTGTTCTTCTTTTGCACGATATGGTGGACTTCGTGGGCCAGCACGGCAGGCAATTCGGTGATGATCACCTCTTTGATATCAGGCCGTTCCAGATCTAGTTGGAGTTCTATCCGATACATGTTGATGGCCCAGCCACCGATACCCGAATCGGGAGCATCCCCCTCGGCAAAAGGGCTGAAGGTGACATCCAGTTGGGAGAGATCGAACAAGGCATTCAATTTGTGCGCCGTCTCGGCAAAAACGTGCCTAATGGTGTCATCGAGCCCATCGAATTTGCCCGAGTCGTTTAACAGGGTGAGTTGCATCCAGACATCCTTGTCTATTGAAAGAGAGTGCTGAGCCACTTGCGTGGTCGCGGCGCCATATCACCACGATTACCCTCCTTCAATCAAGGGGTTACCCGCTCATTATGCTTGCCGTCTGGATCGCCTCGATCAGTGCAGCCCGGTTGATGCGAGGGCGCTCGCCATCGAGCAGTTGCTGCCACAGCGCAATGGCCTGACTGTAGCGACCATGCAGGAAGTGATCGGAGGCGAGCAGCATCAGGGCGCTCACTTCTCCCGCGTCCTGCTTGAGGGCGCTCTCCAGCAGGCGGGTTGCCTCGGGAGTCAGCTGCTGGCCAGCCTGATAGTAGAGCACGGTGGCTTGCGCGGCCTGGGTCGCCGCGCTGGCGCCCCCCTCCAGCAGAGCAAGGCGCTGGTAGGCGAGCAGAGCGTTGTCATATTCGCCCCGATAGAGATAGAGCTGGCCGAGCGCCGCCCAGCTGTCGAGATCGGCGGGGTTGGTTTGCAGGCGCTGGTGCAGGGCGCCCAGCTCCTTGTCCTGCAGATCCCGCGGGCTCAATCCCGCCAGCGGATCGGGGCGCGACTGATAAGCCTGCCACGCCTGATAGCGGCCGGTGCCGGCATAAATGCCCGCCATCAGCGCCAGCAACAGGGCTCCAAGCAGTATCCATGACCGCAGCCAGGGCAGCGGACGGGCGGTGCGATCCTTGGCCAGTCGCTCGCGCAGGGCCTGCTCGGCGGTTGGGGTGGTGTTGGCGAGGCGGGCCAGCTCCAGCTCCCGGTAGAGGCGACTGTGGGGTGCAAGCCCCGCCTGCTGCTCGGCCATGATCAGCCGGTTCAGCTCGGCCCTGGGGTCGTGGGCGAGCATCCCCTCGGCTCTGTCGCCAATAAGCGGTACCCGCGCCGGTTGCTGGCGATGCAGGCTTCTGCGCAGGCGATGGAGCGCCAGCAACAGCAAGAGGGCGGGGCCGCCCCACAGCAGCGCCGTGTTGCGCTTGAAGGGGGGATCGTAGCGGACGAAATCGCCGAAGCGCTCCGTCATGCGGGCGATCACCTGCTCATCAGACTGCCCCTCGTCCACCCAGCGGTAGACCTCGAGCCGCAGATCCCGGGCGATGGGGGAGTTGGATTCCACCAGATTCTGGTTCTGGCACTGGGGGCAGCGCAGGGCGCGGGCCAGCTCTTGCGCCCGATTTTGCAGCTCGGGGTGGCGAAACTGATAGGTATCGACCCCGCTGGCAAGGGCCCCGAAGCTCAAGGCCAGCAAGAGCGGCGCGATCAGGGCGTGGCCGAGGCGGCTCATGGCTTGCTCTCCTGCACTTGTCTCTTTACTTCTCTCTCCACTGCTCTTTCCACTTCGGGCTGGCTGGCGCTGTTGCTGCGGGCCTTTGCAAGCAGGGGGGCAAACTGGCGTTGCCAGATCTCCCGGGTGAGCTCACCCGTGTGGCGGGTCAGCAGGGTGCCGTCGCCGGCGAAGAGATAGGTCTCCGGCGTGCCGTAGACGCCGAGCTCCAGTGCGAGTCGGCCGTCGGGGTCGGCCAGCACGGCGCGATAGGGGTTGCCCGCCTGGATAAGCCAGGCGCGGGCGGGGTCCCCCTTGTCCCGGTAGTTGAGGCCGTAAAGGGGCACGGAGCCCGCAAGCTCACCCAGCAGCGGATGCTCGGCGCGGCAGTTGGGGCACCAGCTGGCCCAGACGTTGAGCACGAAGGGTTCGCCCTTGAGCGCCGCGGTGTGGATGGGGGCGCCACCAAACAGATCGTCACTCTGCCAGGCAGGCAGGGTGCGCCCGGCGACGGCCTCATCCTGGCTGTAGGGGTTGTTGCCAAGGCCGAGCCAGAGCAGGGCACCGAGCCCCAGGGTGAGCAGGAGTGGCACGAACAGGCGCAGACGGGCGTTCATAAGGTCTCCTGTTCAAGCTGGGGATAGGGGGCGGCAGCTGGCGCAGGATGGTTAGCCAGCAGCGGCCGGCGGGCAAGCAGGCGCAGGGTGCCACCCGCCATCATCAACAGGCCACCGAGCCAGATCCAGCGCACCAGCGGCTTGTAGTGCAGCCGCATGGCATAGGCGCCGGGCCCCATCTTCTCGCCAAGCACCACGTAGAGATCGCCGAGCATTCCCCACTTGATCCCGGGCTCGTTCATATTCATGGTGCGCACGCTGTAGTGGCGCCGCTCCGGCGTCAGCCGCGCCTCCTCTTTACCGTTCTTATGCACGCTGAGAGTGATTCGCTCGGCGGTGTAGTTGGGGCCGATGATCGGCTCGCTCCCCTCATAGCGAAACTCGAAGGCGCCGAGCCGATAGGGCTGGCCTTCGGCGAGCACTGCGCCCCCCTCCTGACTGTGGTGACTCACCTGCGCGATGCCGAGGGCGCACACCGCCACCCCGAGGTGGGCCAGCAGGCTGCCGAGCCGATTGAGGGTGAGCTCGCGCAGCGACGTCGGTTGCAAGAGCGGGAGCAGCAGGCTGGCAAGCAGCCAGAGACTCAGCACGTTGGCCGCAAGCCCCAGCCAGCCGCCCCGCAGCGGCTCGGGATAGGCGAGGCTCAGCAAGGTGCCCCCCAGCAGGCCGAACAAGCATGGGAGCAGCACCTTGATGCGGCGCTGGGCTGCCAGATGCTGCCAGCGCAGGCGCGGCAGCTGGGTCATCAGCGCCATCAGGCAGAGGGCCAGCGGTACGAAGATGGTATTGAAATAGGGGGCGCCCACCGAGAGCGAACCCAGATGGAGCGACTGGAACACCATGGGGTAGAAGGTGCCGAGCAGCACACTGGCGCAGGCCACGCAAAGCAGCAGGATGGCGGCGCCGAGCAGCCCCTCTTTTGACAGCAAGCCAAAGCGGGCATAGGGGGCGCGAATGTCTGCGCGCAGGGCAAACAGGGTGAGGGCGCAGGTCAATAGCAAGCCGAGCAGCAACAACAGGGTGAGGCCGCGGCTGGGATCGACCGCAAAGGCGTGCACCGAGGTGAGCACCCCGGAGCGCACCACGAAGGTGCCGAGCAGGCTCAGCGAAAAGGTAAAGATGGAGAGCAGCAGCACGGCGTGGCCGTAAGCGCCGCGTTTCTCGCACACCACCAAGGCATGCAGCAGGGCAGTGCCGAGCAGCCAGGGTAAGAGAGAGGCGTTTTCTACCGGATCCCAGAACCACCAGCCGCCCCAGCCGAGTTCGTAATAGGCCCACCAGGAGCCCAGCACGATGCCGGCGGTGAGAAAGACCCAGGAGCCGAGCGCCCAGGGGCGGCTCCAGTGGGCCACGGCGCCATCGAGCCGACCCGAGTGCAGCGCCGCCATGGCGAAGGCGAAGTTGACCGCAAAGCCGACATAACCGAGATAGAGCAGGGGCGGGTGGATGATGAGGCCGATATCCTGCAGCATTGGGTTGAGATCGCGCCCCTCCAGCGGCCCTGGGAACTGGCGGTCAAACGGGCTGGAGAAGATCAGGGTATAGAGGCCGAACAGCCCGACGATCAGTCCCATGATGGCCAATACCCGAGTTGTAATCAGCGGATCGACCCGTCTGGAGCAAAGGGCCACCAGGGCGCCCCACAGCCCCAGCGCAAAGACGAAGAACAGCATGGAGCCCTCGTGGCCGCCCCACACGGCCGCCAGCTTGAAGCCAAGAGGCAGGGCGCTGTTGGCGTGCTGGGCCACATAGACCAGGGTGAAGTCATCCTGGCCAAAACAGCTGGCGAGCAGCAGCAGGGCGGCCCCGAGCAGGAGGGCGACCAGGAGGGCCAGCGGTGTTGCGCAGCCCAGCAGCGGGCGTGAGGCGAGCCGCAATCCCAGCCAGGGCAGCAGCCCTTGCAGCAGGGCGAGTCCGGTCGCCAGCAACAGTGAGAGATAGCCGAGCTCCGCCAGCACACAACCTCCAGTCAATCATTTGTCTATGTTATGCCGCAGCGTCTGCACCGTACCGGCGCTGGGGAATAACATCCACATTTCTGGCAACAACCAATCGCAACAACTCATCGCAACAAATAAGCGCCAGTCACCCGAGGGTGGCTGGCGCTGGTGATCATACCGTTATACGACTGTCATTTGACCGGCATAAAGCACGAAGTAGCGCAGCAGCAGGATCCCCACCAGGGTCAGGCTGCAGACCAGCACCAGATAGCCGTTTTTGGCCCGCAGCGGCGCGGGGGCCAACAGAGCCAGCAACTGGGGCAGCAGCATACCGATGCCCACCACCCCGAGCCAGAACACCTGAGCCCAGAAGCCGCTGCCGATGGCGGCCCACATGGCTGCCTCCTTCTGGCCGCCACCGAAGTAGAGGCCGGTAAAGAAGCAGACCAGCAGCAACACCTCCACCGCCAGCACCGGCCGCTCGAAGCGGTGAACGAAGCTCACCCCCTGGCTGTGATGGTTCTCCTTGAACAGAGTGACCGCCAGCAAGATGGTGGAGGCGATGCCGGAGCTGACGCCGGAGATGAGGAACAGCACCGGCAGCACCGGGTTGTTCAAGAGCGGATAGGTCTTGAGCGCCGACAACAGAAAGCCGGTGTAGGCCCCCAATAGCACGGCAAGCAGCAGCAACAGCGGCGCCAGCAGCCGCTCAAAGCGTGCCAACAGGGCGATCAGCCCATCCACAAAGGCGAGCTTCTCTTGCAGCAGGTGACGGCGCAAGGTCTCGATCTCGGTCCGAAACACCACCGCCAGCCAGGCGAACAGCACCGCCATGTAGACCTGAAACAGCATGACCCCCATGGACATCACGGAGTCGAACTGGTAGTGGAACATCAGCTTCCAGAAGGTCCAGGGGCGGGCAAGGTGGAAGATGAGGATCAGTAACCCCAGCACCACGCTCAACGGCGCCAGAATGGCTGTCGCCTTGATGATGCCGCTCTCGCTGCCGGCCCCCTTGCGGCGCAGCAGCACCGAGAGGGTGGTGGCCCCGGCGGAGATGCCGAGCAGAAAGAGATAGATGGCGATTGGCCAGTCCCACACCAGCGAGGAGAAGTGAAATGCGTCATGCAACATGATCCATTCCTCCTTCTGTGACTGCGGTAGATGGCGATCGGACAAATCCCCAGACAAGGGAGGGGAAGTGAAACGCCTCTTGCATGGTCATGACTTTATCTCCCCTTTGGGCACACGGTACATCTTGGGCGAGGTGCCGAGTGCCTGCTTGTAGCGATAGGTGGTCTCCTTCACCAGCCGTTTGGCGATGGGGCTGTCCGGGTCATCCAGATTGCCGAACACCAGCGCCTTGGTGGGGCAGGATTCCACGCACGCCGGCTCCTTGCCCGCCGCCAGGTTGGTCTTGCGGCAAAAGTCGCACTTATCGGCAACCTTGGTCACAGGGTTGATAAAGCGCACCTGATAGGGGCAGGCGGCCAGACAGTACATGCAGCCGACGCAGAGATCCGGGTTGACGTCGACGATGCCATCCTCCTTGCGGATATGGGAGGCACCGGTGGGGCAGACGTGTACGCAGGGGGCGTTGTCACAGTGCTGGCAGGACTTGCGAAAGAAGTGGTACTCGGCATCGGGGAAGGTGCCGATGGGGCCGGAGCGGATGATCTCGAGGCGCGAGACCCCCTCTGGCACCTGATTCACCTCCCGGCAGGCATCCATGCAGGCGGTACAGCCGATGCAGGCCGTCTCGTCGTGGATCATGCCGTAGCGGATCCCATCGATGGTCTGGCTGTGGGCGAGGGTGGTGGCAAGGGATCGGGTGTTGGCACGAGCAGCCCCCGTCATCATGATGAGGGCCCCCGCGCTCATCCCCGCCATGAAGTGACGGCGAGAGCAGCTCATTGTGCCTCCTTGCCCGAGGTGGTGTTCGCCTTGGCCTTGACGGCCTCATGCTGCTTGCTGTGGCAGTCGACGCAGAGCTTGATGCGGGATTTTTCCGGGATCCCCACCATGGGCTCCTTGGCCGGATGCAACTGGTGACAGCTGGTGCAGGTGAGCTTGGTGGCGTGCACGTCGTGGGCCCAGAGCGCCTCGCGCAGCACTTTGGGCTCGTGGCAGCTCATGCAGACTCCATTCTGCTCGCTGATGGGATAAAGCTTGATGCTCTCTTTATCCTTCAGGCTGTGGCTAAAGCGCATCACATCCTTGACCCCTTCCCGGTGCTGGGGGGAGGGCTGGCCGTGGCAGTTGGTGCAGGTGACAGGTGCCAGGTTGTTGGGATTGGTCGCCTGACCATGCTTGCCGTGCATCCCCTCGCTCTGCTCCTTGTGACAGTCGGTGCAGGCCTTGTCGGGATTGCGTAAAAATTCCACCTCATGTGTCGCTGGAACAGGGGCGGAAACCGATTCGGCCGCCTGACCCTGCAGGCTGGTGAGCAGCATGGCTGCCATCAGCATCAGTCGTAAGAAATCCATCGTTAAATCACCCATAGGAAGCCTCCATCCGCTGCGGGCCTGGTCTGGCCGGGCCCGCATGCCTCGTCATTGTGCGAGCCGTCCGGCCGCTTTGGCCTCGGCATCCCAGGCGGGGACTGTGGTCTTGAGGAACTGGGCCTTGTCGCTGTTGAACTGCTTCATATTCATGCCAAGGGCGGCTTGCGCTTTCTCCTTGGTGGAGATGTCGGGAATGGCGATCTCGTGGGTTATTCCCTTGGCAGCCAGCAGACGCGCCAGCTTGGTGCGGGCGTCGGCAGCCTTGTCCAACGCAGTGCCAAGCACCTTGAGCGCCACTTCCGGGGCGTGCATCTGCACCCCGTGGGAGGCGATGGCGTAGTCCCAGCGCCACTGGGCGTGACGGATGTCTTGCAGGATATCCTTCATCTCGGCCTCGGTGGCGCCGGCATCCCAGGCGGCCTTGGCTTCAAAGTGGGCGTGCACCAGCTGCTTCTCGACTCTGAGCTTGAGATCGTGAATGGCATCCTTGCGCTGCTTGACCACCCCTTGCAGCATCTCTTTGCTCTGGGTGTGGCAGTTGCGGCAGGTCTGGTCGAAGCGATCGAAGGGGTTGCCTACCTTGTGATCGGTATAGACCTTGCCCTGCTCGTTCTGCACCTTGGGCATGTGGCAGTCGACGCAGGCGACGTTGTTCTGGCCGTGAATGCCGGCGCGCCAGGTCTCGTACTCGGGGTGCTGGGCTTTGAGCATGGGGGTTTTGGAGAGGGCATGGGTCCAGTCGGCAAAGCCGATTTCATCGTAATAGGCCTCCATCTGCTCCACCGTGGTGCCCTTGTCCCAGGGGAATTTCACCGCCTTGGTGGGGCCGCTGAAGTAGTACTCCACGTGGCACTGGCCGCACACCTGAGACTGCTGATCGAAGCGCCCCTGCTCCTTGAACGGCTTGCCGATGGCGGTCATGGCCCGGTCGGCATAGGGACGGGAGAGGTGCAGGGCGGGCTTGCCCTCCTTGAACTCTTTCGAGGCGGTGTCGTGGCAGTCGGCGCAGCCGATGGTGTTGACGATTTCCGGTCCGCCTTTTGCCCACATCCCCTTGAAGTAGCCATCCTCACCCTTCTCGTCGATGACGCGGGCCACGTCCGGGCCTTTGCAGCTCCAGCAGGCCATGGGCAGCGGACCGTCTTCGGCAGTCTTGGGGGCGCCGGTGCGCAGGGTTTCCCGCACGTCGGTCAGCGCATAGAAGTGGCCGCGCGGCTTGTTGTAATCCTTGGAGAAGGGGTAGCCGGCCCAGAGCACCACCATGTTGGGGTCCTCGGCCAGGGCATCGGTGCGCTCGCGGCTCTCGCCGGTCGCCTTCCAGCTGCTGAACTGATCGGCGTGATCCTTGGCGAACAGCTCGCTGCGCGCCTCAATCTTGCCCTTGGGTTGTGCCTCGTCGGTCGCCTGTACCCAGCCGCTGGTGCCAAGGCAGGTGGTCAGCAGCAGGGCGGCGAGGCCCAGCTTGATCTGTCTGTTGCGTGAACTCACGATCATCACTCCCTAATCGATCTCATTGCCAGACCTGACCGTTCCATCCTGGATGTGGGCATTGGTTCGCCCCCGCCAAGCAGGAGCAGGCAGGCCGCTTCATTGTTATTAGTGAATAAAACCCATGTTTTTATGCGATTGCTCAAGCTTGATATTACCAAATGGGTAAAAAGAATGATGATTTATCAGAGGGGGGCTTGCGCTAGATCAATTACCGAGAGCGCCAACAGATAGAAATGAGATCCCGGTTAAATTATTAAGAAAGTCAGAATATTGGAAGTGCAATGAGTCTCTGTGGCGGGACGGAGCGACACCTGAGGTATGCCTGCGTTATCTGGCAAGGCATTCATAGTTATCTGTCATATCAATTATCTATTTATGGGTATAAAAATAATAAGTGAATAAATATTCTTTTTGAGAGGGCTGTCGGTTACAGTCTGTACGGGCCGGGCGTTCCGCCGATGGGCGAGATGGTCGGCAACATCAATGAGAGAAGCCGGCAATGCCGGCTCCTCTCAGCTCTTATCGTGATCAGATACTGTTTGGGTTGCAGCCCCAAGGCATGGGGCTTAACCAACGAACACCCCGGCTTCGGGGTTTACACCAGCGGATATGGTCACGCTCATCTTATGCCAGAGCCCGAGCCAGCAGGTGGATTGGATGTTCACAGCGGAAGCTTGTGCTCATCTCGATCTGCCATTTACAGGTCTCGCAATCGGTGATCACCAGATCGGGGGCCAGGCGGTTGATTTGATCAAACAGCCCTTCGCCGATGGTCTGGCTGGTCTGGTAGTTCTCCGACTTGAAGCCGTAGGTGCCGGCGATACCGCAGCACTGGGAGTCCAGCACGGTCACCTTGACTCCGGGGATGGCGCGCAGCAGCTCAAGGGTATAGATGACGCCGCCCATCTTCTCCATGTGGCAGGGGGTGTGGTAGGCGATGTGCAGATTGAGCGGCTTCATCGCCGGTTTGTTGCCCTTGTAGAACTCGTTCCACAGGAAGCGGGTTACCAGGGAGATGCGATCCCGCACCTTGTGGTTGTCCTGCTCCAGCAGGTGGGGGTATTCGTCCCGCAGGGTGAAGCCACAGGTGGAGGAGGTGGCCAGCAGCGGCATCTCATTGCCCAGCAGGGAGTTCTCCATCTGCTTGATATTAAAGGCCGCCTGCTGCTTGGCCTTGTCCATGAAGCCGTTGGCAATGAGCGGTACGCCGCAGCACTTCTCCCGCTCCAGCAACTGCACGCCGATGTTCATGGCGTTGAGCACCTGCACCAGCTCCTTGCCAAGCTGCGGGTGGTTGTAGTTGACGTAGCAGCCGTGGAAGTAGGCTATCTGGCGCGCAAAGCGGGCCTGAGATTCTTTTTGCTTCTTGTACCAGCCGCGGAAGGTGCCCTGGGAGTATTTGGGCAGATCGCGGTGGGAGGAGACCCCCAGCGCCTTGTCCAGCACCAGTTTCATCGGCTTGAGGCCGGTGGCGAAGTTGACCACCGGCGCCATCAGGGTAGACATGCTACCCATCAGATCGGTGTGGGAGAGCACGAACTCGCGGATCCCCGGTTTGAAACCGCTGTACTGGTGTTTGGCTTTGGCAATGATGTCACCGATGCGCACCCCGCTCGGGCAGGCTACTTCGCAGCGCTTGCAGTTGGTGCAGTGCTTGAGAGCGCTGTCAAACAGCTCCGGGCTCTTGATCCGCAGGCGCTCGCCATCCGGGCCCGCCTGTTTCGGGCCGGGGTAGGCGGGGTTGGCCTTGGCCACCGGGCAGTAGGCGGTACAGACGGTGCATTTGATGCACTGATCGAAAGTTTGGTTGGCGTGATCCAGTAGCATGTCAGTTCTCCTCCCGTAGGGTGTGAAGGCACGGGATATGGGACAAAGTAATCATTGGGCCGCGCCCAGAATATGGCCGGCAGCCTGCCAGCCGGTAGCAACGGCAACGCCAGAGCCTGAGCCCTCTTTAATGGGGTCGTAATGGGCCAAGACACTGCCCGCGCCATAGAGGTTGGTGAGCGGCTTGCCGCCGCGCAGCACTCTGAGCTGGTCGTCGGTCTTGACCCCGAATCCCATAAAGGGGTGATGGTCAAACAGGCGACGACCGGCCCAGGCATCGCGCTCCTCCAGACTCAGCACATCGGCATCGAAGATGGGCTCGCGAATGCCACGCAGACGGGACTCCAGCCCGCGACTAAAGAAGCTGCCGGAGGCGAGCACGAAGTTGTCCGCCTCGAACAGTTGATCATCGCCATTCTGGGTATGTACGCCGACCACCCGATCACCCTCGTAACGGGCGCCCAGCACCCGCTCGCTGGTGAGGAAGGTGCCGCCAAGGGCCATAAAGCGGCGCTTGAGGGCTTCCTGCATCCGCATCCCGATCAGTGATGGCGGCATGGTCGCCACCTCCTTGATGGTGCAGCCGGTACGCTGCTCCAGCTCCGCCAGACGCGGGCCAACCAGCCCCAGCGACAGGCAGGCGGGCAGCACGATATGGCTGCAGCCCGGTTCGCCACTCTCCTGCACCATGCGGCTGATCTCGCGGGCCAGGTCCGCTACCAGATGGTGTTTGTCACAGAGGCGCGCGATATCGGCGGAGCGAAACTCGTGGGGATTGCGGCTGAATTCCGCCAGCTGGGGCAGGCGGATTTCGCCGGTCAGAATGCGGCAGTGGGCAAAGCGGGGATGGGTCGCCAGATTGGCGGCCGCCAGTGCCGGATGAAAGTCGCGAAAGCCCTCGAGGGTGGCCAGCAGCAGCATGTCCGGGATCGGCGCATCGGTGACACAGGCACAAGTATCGGGGGAGAGCCAGGTACGTTTGAGGGTACCGATGGGGGTCAGGCGCTGGTGATTGGTGTCGTGGCGAACCAGCGGCAATCCCTGCTCGGCGCAGTGGCGCTGCAGATCGGCCAGGCTCGCTTCGATATTCTGCATTCCGACTTTGCAGTAGGGGTGATCCGGATGGGCCGCCATAAAGGCGGGCAGGGCGGCGCGGGGATCCCCCTCGCTCTCCAGCAGGTCGACCGAGCCAGAGGAGAAGTGCAGGGCACTCTGGCCTGAGGCCATCAGCAGGGTCTTCTGTCCTGCCTCCACCAGCCGCAGGGCAGCTGAGAGTCCCGCCATGCCACCGCCGATAACGATATTGTCAAACTTCATGACGGCTCTCCTTGTGAGTGGTCTCGCTGGTTGGGTCGCGTGGGGTATCGGCGACCAGCTGTGGCGCCGTCCATTCCCCCAGGCCAAACAGCCCTTCGTAGATCCAGTAGGTGAACTCGGCCTCGCGCAGGGCATCACCCCACAGGACGGGGCGGGTTCCCTTGTAACGCTCCTCGAGGAACTGGCGCAGCATGACGCAGGCCTGACGACCGTCCGCCTTGCCATACTCCTGCATCAGGCCGGCGGCGCGATAGGCACAGAGCTCGCCCTGACAGGGCCCCATCCCCAGACGGGTGCGGCGGCGCAGATCGATGAGGTTGTCCACATCCAGCTCGCGCAGGGCGTATTCGATTTCGCCCGCGGTGACCATTTCGCACTCGCAGATCAGGGCGTTGGCCTTGGGATTGTCACGGAAGAAGGCGATGACCCGCTCGCCGTGGCGGTACTGGGCGGAGCCTTCGACCGGCACCGAGAGACCGGGAGCGGAGACCTTTTCCGGATCCCGCGAGCCGGGCAGGCTCAGCTCGGCGGTCTGGCAGGGTTTGCTGTTACCGAGCTTCTTGGCCAGCAGATCGGTGGCCCATTCGGCCATCAGGCGGTAGGTCATCAGCTTGCCGCCGGTGATGGTGTTGAAGCCCTTGAGGCCGTCACGCTCGGCGTGATCCAGCAGCACGATACCGCGGCTGATGTTGCGGCCGGTGTCGTCACCGTCCACCGCCACCAGCGGGCGTACCCCGGCGTAGGCGCGCAGCAGACGGGTGCGGGCCATGATGGGAGCAAGCTTGATACCTTCGCGCAGCAACACTTCGACCTCTTCGGGTTCGACGGTGAGCTGGTCAATCTTGTTGTAATCGATGCGACTCGAGGTGGTGCCGATGAGGGAGATGGTGTCGCCCGGCACCAGAATGTCCGCATCCGCCGGTTTGCGAGCACGGTTGAGCACCAGCTGGTTGATGCGGTAATCCATGATGAGCAGGGAGCCCTTGGCCGGGAACATGCGGATGCCGAGATCGGCGTATTCGCAAATTTGCTGGCCCCAGATGCCGGCGGCGTTGATCACCTCCTGACACTCCACCTCGAACGCTTCGCCGGTGCGGGTATTGATCGCCTTGACCCCGTGCACCCGATCTTGCGTGCGCAACAGCCCCAGCACCTTGCAGTGGGTAAAGATGCGCGCGCCGTGCTCTTTGGCGTCCAGCACGTTGGCCGCGGCGAGGCGGAATGGATCGACCGTGCCATCCGGGACGTGGATGGCGCCGATCATTGCCGGGTTGGCGTTGGGCTCCATACACAAGGCTTCGCGGGGATCGAGCTGACGGGTTTCGATCCCGGCCAGGGCGCAGGCATCCATAAAGGTGGTTTGGAAATTGATGTCATCTTCCGGCAGGGTGAGGAAGAGGCCGCCGGTGTCTTCGACACAGTGGCTGGCAATCCGCTTGAGGATGCGGTTTTCCTGGATGCATTCGCGAGCTGACTCCTGATCCGTCACCGCGTAGCGGGCACCGGAGTGGAGCAGGCCGTGGTTGCGGCCGGTGGTGCCGGCGGCGATATCATCGCGCTCGAGCAGGATGCAGTCGATACCGCGCAGTGCGCAATCGCGCATGATGCCGGCCCCTGTGGCACCGCCGCCTATGATGACGACTTGTGTAGTTATTCTTTTCATTGTTGCCCGTCTCATCTCTTCCAGATGAGGCCAGTGTGGCCTACTTCTGAGTGGAAATGTTTGATATGGGCCAAGTTTGCGTTCGCAAACGCTCATTTCCCCGCGCGTTAATGAGCATTGTGTGACATTTGTCACGCTTGTTATCGCATCGGTTTATGGGCAGCTGGCGAATAACAGGCACAAAAAAGGGGCATCGGATGCCCCTTGTCACTGTTTGACGAGTCTGGTGGGTGTGTTATGGGTCAGCCGCAGCACTTCTTGTGCTTTTTGCCGCTGCCACAGGGGCAGGGATCGTTGCGGCCGGTTTTGGGCGGAAGGGGATCGATCTCCCCTTCGGTGTAGACCCAGCGCCCCTGATAACGCACGAAGCGGGAGCGCTCATGGAGGCAGTGGCGCTCATTCCCCTCCAGAAACCAGGCTTTGAACTCCACCATTCCGGATTCATCCTCCGGGTCGCCCTGGCTGGCGATGATCTCGAGACCGTCCCAGCGGGTGTCGATGCGAGAGAGCTCTTCGCCGGTGAGGCCGCCAAGGTGGGCCGGGTGCCAGCTATGGACCAGATACTCCCCCAGACCGAGCACAAAAGCGCTGTAGCGCGAGCGCATCAGCTGCTCGGGAGTTTGGGCGGGCGCGCCGCGGTGAAGTGAACCGCAGCACAGTTCGAGAGAAAGGGTTGAGCCGCAAGGACAAAGATTCATGATTTTCATGTTCTGGCCGATTTGTTTAAGGGAATTGTAACGAAAGCTGGGCTAGCCCTACCAGCACCTATACTGATGAGTAGGCTAGGAATTCCAATAAAAACAGCTGCAAGGATGTGAAAGATGACGCTAAAACAGAAAATCCTGTTACTGGGTGCAGTCCCCGTACTGCTGATGGCCCTGGTGGTCAACCTAAGTAACTACATGGTCTCCAAAAGCGCTCTGGAGTCTGAGCTGGTGGTGGCGAGGGAAGATGCCATCAAGGAGCGCAAGGCGCTGCTCAGCAGTTACATCATGATGGCCAAAACCGCCATTGATGCCGTTTATGCACTGCCGGATTCACCGGAGAATCGGCAGAAGGTCAAAGAGTTGCTCAGGCCACTGCGTTACAGCAGCGATGGCTACTTCTTTGTCTATGACTTTGAGGGGAACACTGTATTGCTTCCGGTGCGTGCCGAGCTGGAAGGGAAAAACCGCTGGAACGACAAGGATGCCAAGGGCAAGTTGCTGATCCAGGACATCATCAAGGTGGCCCGTCAGGGGGATGGCTTCTCCGAGTACTGGACGGCCAAACCCTCTATCGGTCGCGATGCCCCCAAGCTGGCCTTCAACATGGTGCTGGACAAGTATCAGTGGGTCATCGGTACCGGTTTCTATATCGATGATATCGACAACGATCTGGCCGCCCTGCGGGCAGAGCGCGAGAGCAATATGCACGCGTCGCTGCAGAGCAGTGTGCTGGTGATCTTGCTGATCCTCGGTATTACACTGGCGGCGACTGTGATCGTGGGAAATCGAGTCACCAAGCCGCTGGCAGATGCCGTGTTGGCATTGAACGATATTGCCAATGGAGACGGGGATCTGACCCAGCGGCTCAAGGTGCAGAGTGACGATGAGATCGGGCAACTGGCTAGCGCCTTCAACCGCTTTGTCGAGCGGATCCAGTCGGTAGTGAGTCAGGTTGGCGAGACCAGTAACCATCTCTTCACCGCCGTTGACAAGCTGCACCATCTGAGTGAGCACTACGACAAGCAGATGCATAGTCATAGCCGGGAGACCGATCAGGTGGTGACTGCGGTGACCGAGATGAGCTCCACCGCCCAAGAGGTGGCTGCCAGTGCCTCCAACGCGGCGACGGCAACCAGTGATGCAGCCCGTGAATCGGACGCCGCTCGTGGTGTGGTCAGCACGGCTATCAACAGCATCAACCGACTGGTGGGGGAGGTGCATACCGCGGCTGGCGTCATCGCACAGTTGGCCCAAGAGACCGCCAAGATTGGTTCTGTGGTCGAGGTTATTCGCGGCATTGCCGAACAGACCAACCTGTTGGCGCTGAATGCGGCGATCGAGGCTGCCCGCGCCGGTGAGCAGGGCCGCGGTTTTGCGGTGGTGGCGGACGAGGTGCGTTCGCTGGCCGGTCGTACCCAGCAGAGCACCAAGGAGATCAATGAGATGCTCCAGCGCTTGCAAGGGGGGGTGAAGCAGGCGGTGGATGTGATGCAGGCGAGCGAGGATCGCAGTCAGGAGACAGTGCAGGAGGCGAGCCATATTGCCAGCTCCCTCGACAGCATGGTGATGGCGGTCAGTACCATCAACGACATGAATATTCAGATCGCTACTGCTGCCGAAGAGCAGCACGCGGTGTCGGAGGAGATCAACAAGAATCTGGTGGCCATTCAGCAGATTGTCAGCGAGTTGACCAGCGCGGCGGAGGAGTCCAACAGCACCACCCGCGATCTGGCCAATACCGGCGACAAATTGCGCAAACTGGTCTCGCAATTCCGATATTGATCTTGCAATGGTCCGTGACGGTAACCACAAGATGCGGCCTGACCCCTTGTTCAGGCCGCACTTTATTTGGGGATTGACCAATAATGTGTGAAAATTGCCAGCCTCTTTTTTTCAGCCTTTGCCCCATACCCTATGAATGAGATCGTGAAAGGTAGTATCGATTTGATCCGGCAGCTCAACTACGGCCTGGTCTATGCCAGCCTGGAAGAGCACAAGGAGCTGTCGCGCACCGATCTCTCCCGCCTGACCGGCCTCTCGCCTGCCAGTATCACCAAGATCACCAGGGAACTGCTCGATGGGGGTCTGGTGGTCACCTGTGGTGAAAGTTCGGTGGGGCGCGGCCGTCGTCAGACCCTGCTGCGTATTAACGAGCGCCGCTTCCAGTTTCTCTCCATGCGTCTTGGCCGTGGCTACGTGGATATGGCGCTTTTTGACTTCTCCGGTCGCTCGCTGGCTCGCCATCGCCACCTCTTTACCGAGGAGGAGCGCGCCGATCTGCTGGGCAGTCTGGTACACGCCATCAAGGTATTTTTGCCGAGAAAGTCCCTCAGTCTGGCCTGTATCGCTCTCTGTCTACCCGGACAGGTAGAGCGTCACTCCGGTATGGTCAAACATTTCCCCTTCTATGATCTGCGCAACTGGCCGTTGGGGCCGACCTTGCAGGAGGTGTTCTCGGTACCTGTGCTGGTGAGTGGTGATGTACGCACCTGGATCCAGGCAGAGCGGGAGTGGGGGGCCGCCAAAAATTGCGCCGATGCGGTGCTGGTGTTTGTCCACAACGACATCGGGGTTGGCATGGTGGTCAATGGCCAGCTTATCGAGAGCGAGAATGCGCTGCTCGGTGATCTTAGCCACCTGCAGCTCGAGCCCTATGGCCAGCGCTGCTACTGCGGCGGCTTTGGCTGCGCCTGTACCCTGGTGACCAATCAGGCGCTGGAGGCGCAATACCGGGATCTGCGCGAGCGGATGCAGGAGCAAGACTTGCCCGAGAGCGTTACCATCCGCGAGCTGTGCGAGCTGGCGCTGGCGGGCAACAGCCTCTGTCAGGATATTCTCCATCAGGCGGCGGGCCGCCTCTCCAAGGTGCTATCCAACCTCATCTGCCTGCTTAATCCGGGCAAGCTGCTGCTGGGGGGCGAGATCACCCGTGCCGATCGGCTGCTGTTCCCCATGCTGCACCAGTCGCTGGCGAGCCAGTTGCCCGCCGAATATCTGGTGCGGCTGCAGATTGAATCCACCCACTTCTACGAAGATCCCACCAAGCCCACCTCGGTGCAGGTGCACAAGGCGCTGCGCGATGGCAGCCTGTTGCTGGAGCTGCTGCGCAGCTGTCAGGAGTCGTAAGACAAGAGGAGTTGGCGCAGTGTCTGGCGAAAAGGGCAGGGATTGCTGTTCCGCCAGCGCGTAACTCGGTACAATCTTGCGCTTTTCCGGCAGTCCCCCTGTTATCGCGCCCTGTGGCGCCGTGACATGTTGGCACCGCTGCCGTTCCTGTTTTGACTCCAGTTGTGAACCTAGATGAAGCCTGTTCCTGATCACGCCGTCAACCGCCTGCGGGCCTGGCGCAAGAGTATCTCTACCCGACCGTTTCTTGCCCGTGGCGGCACTCTGGCCCGCTGTCCGGCCTGTCAGCTGCGCGAGGATTGGTGTGCCTGCGAGTGGCGCCCCGAACTCAAAGCAGAGGCAGGTTTCTGCCTGCTGATGTATGACAGTGAGCCGATGAAACCCTCCAACACCGGTCGCCTCATTGCCGATGTGTTGCCGGACACTACCTGGGCGTTTCTCTGGTCACGTACCCAGCCCCATTCCGAGCTGCTGGCACTGCTGGCCGATCCTGTCTGGCAGCCCTATGTAGTCTTTCCCGCTTGCGAGAAGGAGCCTGCCCGCCTGACCGGCGAGGTGACGCTGGCACCCGGCAAAAAGCCGCTCTTTATCCTGCTCGACGGCACCTGGCCGGAGGCGCGCAAGATGTTCAACAAGAGCCCCTATCTGGACGGTTTTCCGGTGCTCGCCATCAAACCCGATGCGCTCTCCACCTACGGCATGCGGGTCGCCAACTGCGACGAGCACCTCTGCACCGCCGAAGTGGCGGCCTGTGTGCTGGAAGTGGCGGGAGAGCTCAAGGCGGGGCAGGCCTTGCAGCACTGGTTCAACTTGTTCAGCAGCCGCTACATGGCCGGTCGGGTCAGCCGTTTCCCCGGTGCCGATGAGGATCATCTCTGTGAAGCGCTGTCGGCCATCAAGGAAGCGAACGTCGCTTCACCGGCTTGCTAACGGACACTTTGAGGGTTGGGCCAGGGGCGTGCCCGTTCTAATTAATGAAAATCAGGAATCAATTGTCTGCCACTGTTTCGTTAGATTCATGGTCAGTGGCCCGCTAGGATAGCGAACAGCCTGTGCAGCCCCCCGCACAACGTCGCTTTGGTTAGCTCCGGTTGCTCGATCCTTCGGGCAACCCACTCTCGAGAGGTCTATGGATGGAATTGGAACTGGTTACCCTGTTTGCCCTGTTCGGTGTGGCGCTTGTTGCCGGCTTTATCGATGCCATCGCCGGTGGCGGTGGTCTGCTGACGGTGCCTGCTCTGCTGGCCACCGGCATGCCCCCCGCGCTGGTGCTCGGCACCAACAAGCTGCAGAGCAGTTTTGGCTCCTTCTCCGCCACCTGGTTCTATGCCCGCAAGGGGTTGCTGGAGTGGGCCATGATCTGGCCTGCGGTGATCTGCACCTTTATCGGTGCGGCTATCGGCACGCTGGCGGTGCAGACCATAGACGCTGCCATTCTCGAGCGTCTGCTCCCTTTCCTGCTGATGGCCTTTGCCTGCTACTTCTACTTCTCGCCGCGGGTAAGCGATGCCGAGAGCTCCCGTCGTCTCACCCCCATGCTGTTTGCGCTGCTGGTAGGGGGCGGTGTCGGCTTTTATGACGGCTTCTTCGGGCCCGGCACAGGTTCGTTTTTTGCCATTGGTTTCGTGGCGCTGGCGGGCTTTGGCATGGCGCGCGCCACCGCCCATACCAAGCTGCTCAACTTCACCTCGAATATCGCCTCCCTGCTGTTCTTTGCGCTCGGTGGCAAGGTGGTGTGGAGTGTCGGCTTCTGCATGGCGCTGGGGCAGTTTATCGGCGCCCGCTTCGGCTCCAAAATGGTGCTGAAAAAAGGTGTGAAGCTGATCAAGCCGCTGCTGGTGACCGTCTCCCTGCTGATGTCCGCCAAGCTGGTGTGGAGCCAGTATCCCGAGCTGTTTGCCTGGATCTGAGTTGTGGCGACTGTGTGACAAATCAGATGTTTACGGGGCCCTCGGGCCCCGTTGTCATATCTGGTGTTTTACAGAGCTAACGTGGTAAGTCGCTGCGGTGGCGAAAGTGTTGGTGCAGGGCGCTAACCAGCCTGGCGATCCGCTCGCGCTTTAGGCTGTTTGGCCGGTAGACCAGATGCAGGGGACGGCCCAGCCCGAGCAGTTGGCGTGCCATCTCCCCCTGTTTTCCCACCAGTCCCAGCAGGCCAGCGGGGAGCAGCACAGGGCCAATACCTGCCTTGGCGAGTTCGATGAGCGCCAGATAGGAGTCGAGCTCCATGGCGGGTTCCAGCCCCAAATCAGCCAGCGGTTCGCGCAGGTAGCGGTTGGAGGGGTTCTCCAGATCCATAGTGAGGATCTTGCACCTGCTTTCTGCGCTGGCTGGCGGCAGGCTCTGCTGCTCCTCGCCAACCAGATAGAAGGGCTCTTCCAGTAGCAGATCTGCGCCGAGGCCATGGCCGGGAGGGAGCCGACCGGCGCAGATGCCGAGCAGGGCATCACCGCTGCGCACCCGCGCCAGAATGACCGGCGTATGGTGGGTGGAGAGGGCAAGGTGGGGATCGCGCTCCAGATAGTCGCGCATAAAGTGGGCGAGGTAGCCTGCCAGCAGGGTTTCGGAGCAGGCGATGGGGAGGGGGCTCTGATCCGCCAGATCCTGGCTATCGGCCAGCACTCCTTTCATCTCGGCCAGACTCGGGGCCACTCGTTCCAGCAGCTCCTTTGCCTGCGGGGTGAGGCGGATCTGGCGCCCCTCCGGCTCGATCAGCTTCTTGCCAAGGCGCAGCTCCAGCTGGGCAATCCGCTTGCTCACCGCCGACTGGCTGATATAGAGGCGACTGGCCACCTTGGCCATGGTCCCTTCACTCGCCAGCAGGCTCAGCGTCTCCAGCCCTTCCAGTAACATCTCGCCCCCTTGTTTATCGCCATCAGGATCGTCACAGATTGATCAGCGCTACCTTAGGGGCTGACTGGCTCAGGAGCAAGGGTCGTTTGCTGCCTTGGCCGGTCGAATGCGCCACTCGCTCAAGGGCGGCGCGAAGATCACCAGATTGCCGATGAGGCTGATCACTACTCCAGCCACCGAGACCGGCTGCCAGACAAAGCCTTCATAGAAGGTGGAGAGGGTAAGCGCCACCAGCGGAAAGAGCACGGTGGCGTAGGAGGCCTTGCTGGCACCGATGCGCCCCACCAGCGTCAGATAGGCGGTAAAGGCGATCACCGAGCCAAACAGGGCGAGGTAGACCATGGCCGCCAGATAGTGGCCATCGGTTGGCACCATCAGTTGCTGCCCGAGCAATGTGACCCAGCCCAGCAACAGCACCACGCCGTAAACCATGCCCCAGGGCACCAGTTGCAGTACGTGGTAGCCGTGGCGCTGGCCCCGGGCCGAGACCAGATTGCCCAGCGAAAAGCAGAGGGTGCCGCAACAGGCGAGCAGCAGCCCCTTCCAGCCGTTTGTACCCAGTTGCGCATTTGCCAGCACCGGCCAGAACAGTAACAGGGTGCCAAAGAGCCCCAGCAAGGAGCCTTGCAGCCAGCGCAGGGTGGGGCGCTTGCGCTCGAACAGCCAGAGGTTGAGACCGTTGAAGATGCTGGCACTGGCGAAGATCACCGCCGACATGCCGCTCGGGATGTAACGGGTGGCGTGGTAGAAGCAGAGAAAGTTGGTGGAAAAGAGCAGGGCTCCGAGCAACGCGGCGTAACGCTGGCCGTGCAAGGGGAGGCGTGGAAAGCGGCCGCTGGCGGTGAGCAGGGCAAACAGTGCCACCGCTGCCAGCAGGAAGCGGTAGAGCACCGACACCTCGATGGGGATGGGGCCAAGTTGCCAGGCGATGGCAATCCAGGTGCTGCCCCAGATAAGCACGGTGGCGAGATAGAGCATCAGGTTCATCACAGTTCCGGTGAGTCAGTGAGAGGTATGACCCACTATGGGGCGGGTCCTGATGGCTGGATTGCACCATCTTGCGGTTTTTCATCGTCACACGCTGTCATCTGCGGGCGTGGTCGGTAAGATGGATGGCTGCGGGATAACCCGTACACATTTCCAGAACAGTTGGCAGGGGCGAATGAAAACAGCAGGGGTATTTGACGCACTGGTCAGCACCGGCGCCCGGCTGGAGGACGCCTGCTGGCTTGAACCCGGGCTTGGCGTCGCCAGTTGGCGCAACTGCTATGACCAGACCCGCTATCACAAGCCGGGCCACCACACCCTGAGCGTGTATCTGCAAGGAGGCGAGCAGACCGAGCGACTCGATGGGCCGGGTGGCCACGGCGGCACCGGCAAGGTGTGCATCATGCCGGATCACCACAGATCCGAGTGGCTGGTGCGCGAAGAGTTTCGCTTCTTTCATCTCTACTTCACCCCGGCTCACCTCACCCGTATTGCCGAGGAGGCGTGTGACAAGGAGGGGCGCCACCTGCAACTGGTGGACAAGACCTTTATCGACGATCCGCAGGCGGCCAGACTGGTGCAGCGCCAGTTGATGCAACTGGAGTGGCAGCACGGGGTCGATCGGCTGGCACTCTCCCACGGCGCCTGGATGTTGATCCTCCACGCCTACCGCCACCACACCGAGGAGGCTCCCGGTTTGCCGCCTCTACGCGGCGGGCTGGCGCCCGTGGTTATCAAACGGGTGCAGGAGTATCTGCAGGCCCATCTGGCCGACTCGGTCACGCTGGCAGAGCTGGCTCAGCAGGCTGGGTTGAGCGAGTACCACTTCGCCCGCATGTTCGGCCAGAGTCTCGGCTGCCCGCCCCACCGTTATTTGCTGGGGCTACGGCTCAAACGGGCCAAGCAGCTGTTGGCTGGCCCCGAGCCGCTGGCCAGCATCGCCAGTCAGTGTGGCTTCTCTTCCCAGGCCCATTTCGGCAATCGTTTTCGCGAGGCGTTTGGTTTGACGCCGGGGCAGTGGCGGGCACAATTGTCATCTTCCCGTCACAGATAAGCCTGAGACTTTGGGCAAAAGAGGTGTACTCTCTACCACTCATCCATTGAAAGGAATGCCCATTGAATTATCGCAAACGTCAAATTCGTACCCGTCATCTTTGGTTTAGCCACTGGAATGCCCCGCAAGATCGCACCGCTGTTGTTACCCCTCCCGAACCTGCAGTGCCTCACAGTTCACGTTGAAAAAGCCCGGCTGCCGATAGGATTTTTCCGGTAACTTTGCCACTATTGTTCAATCTGAGTGACGTGGACATTGCTGGATGTTTCTGGAACGTATTGAAGTAAAAGGTTTTCGCGGTATAAATCGTCTTTCGCTCGGGCTGGATCACACCACAGTACTGATCGGCGAGAATACCTGGGGCAAGTCGAGCCTGTTGCGCGCCCTCTGGTGTCTGCTGGGGCAGAATGCCGAGCCCTATCAGTTCACCACCGATGATTTTCACCAACCGGAAGATCCCGAACTGGCTCCTTCGCGTCATCTGCAACTGGTGCTCACCTTCAGTGAACACAGGCCACAAATGTGCCAGCACTCCCGTCGCCTGGCTCGCCTGGGCGCTTCCTGGGTGCTGCACAAGGACAAGTTTCATCGTATCCACTATCGTGCCAGCGCCGAGCTGCAAGCGGATGGCTCGGTACTCACCATTCACGACTTTCTCGATGGGGTTGGAAAGAGTCTGCCTATTGCCAATTCTCACGAGCTGGTCAGCCTGCTGATCACCATGAACCCGGTGTTCCGGCTGCGGGATGCTCGCAGTGCTCGCAACGGGGTGGAAACCTTGCAGTGGGGAGACCTCTCGGAGCACAGACTCAGTGAACTGGCCGACAAGCTGATCGATGAGCCCCAGCGTATCGGCGAGCCGGAGCTCAAAGAAGCATTGCAGGCAGTGCGCCAGCTGATGGATCACTATTTCAACGCTCTGGCCCCCATCAAGAACAAACCGCGCAGCCAGCGTGACATCATCAATCGTCCCATGACGCTGCGCAATCCTGGCAACCTGCACACCCTGCTGCGCCATGCCGATAACCGCACCCTGCAACTGGCGATGGCCGGGATGGCGGCGACCCTGCTGCAGGCGCGAGGCAATCGCGAGCTGGAGGAGGGGGCTCGCCCCATCATGATCCTCGAAGATCCCGAGAGCCGCCTGCACCCCACCATGCTGGCGCTGGCGTGGGGGCTGCTGGAACAACTGCCGGGCCAGAAGCTGCTCACCACCAACTCGGGGGACTTGCTTTCTTCACTGCCGCTCAATCAGGTACGACGACTGGTGCGTCGGCAGCAGGATATCCTCTGTCACCAGCTGGGGGGCGAGCGCTACAGCAGCGACGATCTGCGCAAGATCGCCTTCCATGTGCGGATCAACCGCCCGATGTCGCTATTTGCCCGTTGCTGGCTGCTGGTGGAGGGGGAGACCGAAATCTGGTTGCTCTCCGAGCTGGCCCAGATCTGCGGCTACAGCTTGCGGGCCGAAGGGGTGCGGATCATCGAGTTTGCCCAGTGCGGCCAGTCGCCGCTCATCAAGGTGGCGCGGGATTTTGGCATCGAGTGGCACCTGCTCACCGATGGCGACGAGGCGGGGCTCAAGTATGCCGCCTCGGCCCGCGGTCAGCTCAAGGGCGAGCGGGAGCGGGATCGCTTGACCCAGCTCCCTGCCGCCGACATCGAGCACTACCTCTATCACAACGGCTTTGAGGCGGTGTTCCGGCGCGAGGCCGGGGTGGGTGGGCGCGCCATGTGGAGCGCCAGCCACATCATCAACAAGGCGATCCATCACCGCAGCAAGCCGGGGATGGCGCTGGCGGTGGTGGAAGAGGCTGAGCGGCTAGGTGCCGACCATATTCCGCCGGTGATCCGCCAGATGTTTGCCCGGGTGGTGGCGCTGGCCCGCGGTCAGGGCTGAATCCGGCGCCGCATCCCGTCACTATGGGCATGGCTGCCAGCAGGGCGCCCTTCAAGGTGGGCTGTGCTGGCGGAAATTGCCCCGGATTGTTTGCCCCTGATCGTTTGTCACGATTGGGGATAGCCGCAGGTTTGGGTATACTCGCCCACTCTTCTCTGGCGCCCCGCTGGCGCACTTCGAATCCTTGCTGCTGGAGGCATCATGTTCGTCCAACTCCCTTTTTGGCTCTTTCCCCTCACCGGACTGATGGCGCTCGGCGCGCTGATCGCCCTTGGCATCGTGCTGTGGCGCGGTGATCTCTGCCCCGGCCAGCGTTCGCGGATCAGTCAGCAGCTCTTCTCCATCTGGGTTATTACCGCTCTCTCTTTGATGCTGGCGGTGGAGGCCAAGGCGGCCAGCTGGCTCATCTGGAGTGGTGGTATTGCGCTGGTGTCGGGGATCGGCCTCTCGCTCGCCCAATCCCGGCTGGAAGGCAAACGTTCAGTCCCCTCGACGCTGCTCTGGTTACCGGCGTTGCCCCTCGCTGTGTATGGCGTCGGGCTGCTGCAACTGCAGGGCTGGGTGAGCGGTCTGCTGCAGATGGCGATGCTGGGGGCGGCGTTTGCCCACCTGATGTTGCTGCGAGCCCGTCATCGCCTCACTGCGTTCAATACCTTGCTGCCGCTGGCTGCGCTGGCGGGCGCCATGGCCAGCCTTGTCTGGCTGGCCGTGCTGGTGGGCTGGCAAGGGGCTGAAGCCAATCTCGATGCTTTGATCCCGGCGGTGGTGACACAGGCTGCGTTGCTGGTGGCCTCTCTGCTGCTCTGGTTCAGCCCGCTCTACTTGCAGCGTGATACCGCGCCAGTGGTGGTCTCCACCTCCCTGTGTGGCCTGCTGATCGCCCAGATCGCCGCTACCAGCGTGTTGCACCAGCTGATCTGACACTGGCGCTGAAAAGAGAAAGCCCCGAGCCAAGGTCCGGGGCTTTTTCATATCTGACTCCGAGAATCAATAGAAGTCATCGGCCCCGCAGATAAACAGGCAACTGCTGCGTGGCTGGGCGAGATACTCTCTGGTCAACCCTTCCAGCGGCATGCCGAAGGTGCAGATATCTTGCGGCGAGGGGAGGGCGGTATCGAGGATCCGCCGCCAGTAGCCGCCGACTCCCTTGGGGGGGCTGGGCAGGTTGAAGGTGAGGGGCTCCCAGTATGCGTTGAACAGTACATAGAGTGCCAGCTTGGTTTCGCTCGACAGGGCCGACATGGCGATAGCATGGGAGTGGGGACTGAGGTCTGGCTGCATGGCATTGACGCCGTGCCAACAGATCTCGCTGTGCCGCAGGATCTCGGTGAGCGACAGCGGCATGCTCTCCTGCTCCGGGCGTTGGAACAGGTGTTTGCGATATTGGATCAGCTCCTTCATAAAGCGGAACATCTCCTGGCTGCGGGGAGTTGGTTGCCAATCCATCCAGCAGGTCGGGTTGTCCTGACAGTAACCGTTGTTGTTGCCGTGCTGGGTGCGCAGCAGTTCATCCCCCATCAACAGCATCGGGGATCCCACCGATAACAGGGTTGCCACCATCATGTTCTTGGCCTGGCGCGTGCGCAGGGCGTTGATCTGGGGATCTTCCGTTACCCCTTCATGGCCGTGGTTCCAGCTGAAGTTGTGATCACAGCCATCGCGGTTCTGCTCACCGTTGGCCTCGTTATGCTTGTTGTTGTAGCTGGCCCAGTCCCACAGGGTAAAGCCGTCGTGGCAGGTGACGAAATTGATACTCTTCTCGGGATCTGCGTGGTGATAGTGGTAGATGTCGGGACTGCCGCAGAGCCGCTCGACAAAGGCGGTGACGCTGTTGTCATCCCCGCGCAGAAACCGGCGTACGTCGTCCCTGAACTGGCCGTTCCACTCACGCCAGCGGGCGCCGGCCAGTGACCCCACCTGATAGAGTCCCCCCGCATCCCAGGCTTCGGCGATCAACTTGATATCGGCAATCTTGGGGTCGGTATCTATGGTACGCAGGGTCGGGGCATTGGCTTGGGGCTGACCCGATTCGTCCCGCGACAGGATGGCTGCAAGATCAAACCTGAAGCCATCGACGTGCATCTCCTGACGCCAGAAGTGGAGGCTGTCCATGATCATCCGCAGCACCACCGGATGGGCGCCGTTGAAGGTATTGCCGCAGCCCGAATAGTTGGTGTCCTTCTGGTTGTTGTCGAGGATGTAGTAGGCCTCGTTGTCGATGCCGCGAAACGAGAAGGTGGGGCCATCATCTCCCCCTTCGGCGGTGTGGTTGTAAACCACGTCCAGGATCACCTCGATATTGGCCTTGTGCAGCGCCTTGACCATGTCGCGAAATTCGGTCAATGGATCATCGCCGCGGGCGTATTGGGCGTGGGGGGCGAAAAAGGACATGGGGCTGTAACCCCAGTAGTTGGAGAGTCCTTTGGGCGCATCCTGAGGATCGAACTGGAACACTGGCAGCAGCTCGACGGCGGTGACGCCGAGAGATTGCAGATAGGGGATCTTCTCAATCAGCCCGAGATAGGTGCCACGCAGCGCCGGATCGACCCCGGAGCTCGGGGACTTGGTAAAGCCCCCCAGATGCAGCTCGTAGATCACCGAGCGGGAGAGGGAGTGAGCGGGCAGTTTGTCTCCTTCCCAGTCGTAGTGGCGAGTATCGACCACCTTGTTCTTGGCGCAACAAGCCAGATTGCTGCCTGGACGGGCCGCCGCCCATCGATCGTAATTGGCGCCAAGCTCGATGCTGCGGCCGTAAGGGTCGAGCAACACCTTCTCGGCATCGAAACGGGTGCCGCCATATGGGCGCCACGGGCCCTGAATGCGATAGGCGTAACGTTGCCCGACCGAGATCCCCTCCACATGGATATGCCAGTAGTAGGCGGTGCGGTTAAGGCGCGGGGAGAGGGGGATCACCTCGGGGGTCGCATCGTCTGCGCTTGCGAAGAGCAGCAGTTCGACCCGGCTGGCGAGGCGTGCCCAGATCGCAAAGTTGACGCCGTTACTGTCGGGTGTGGCCCCCAACTGACGGCAGTGACCGGCGGAGATGCGCATATTCTACCTACCCAAAATGAGGAGTGTTCACCTCATTGAGTGTAGTGCCGGATGCCTGGCAAGGACTCGATTGCCTGAAAAAACAGCATGATGCTGCTAATGACCGCACTATTTGTCCGATTAATCTACGAATAAACTTTTTTTGAGATATTTACTTGCAATCTGTGCGCTGGCGCCTATTATTGGCGACCTCAGACGCGGGGTGGAGCAGCCCGGTAGCTCGTCGGGCTCATAACCCGAAGGTCGTCAGTTCAAATCTGGCCCCCGCAACCATCTGAGATCCTGACCAGTCAAGCCGGTGTAACCGGTTGGTGGAAAAGGAGAAATCGAACTGGCTACTGCTCGGCCACTTCGAGAAAAATTCGGACGCGGGGTGGAGCAGCTCGGTAGCTCGTCGGGCTCATAACCCGAAGGTCGTCGGTTCAAATCCGGCCCCCGCAACCAACTCTTTCGTCAGCTTG
>NZ_JAAKMV010000021.1:0-57598 GCF_049170575.1 Aeromonas sp. 604282
ATGGTGGCGCTATCGCTGCCCGGCAGGGAGACGTTGCCCGCCGCGTCGACGATGGTGGCCGTCACGGTGAGCTGCACCCCGTCCGCCGGACGGTCAAACTCGTAGCCCACCTTGCCGGCAGTGATGTCGGCATCGGTCAGCACCCGGTCGGCCTGGCCGCTCACCTTGAGGGTGTCCCCCGCCTTGGCATCGCCCGGCAGGCCCACTTCCACGTTCACCTTGCCGCTGATCTCGGTGCGGTCGATGGTGCCGTCGTTATTGCTGTCTTCGGTGATGACCACGGTCGGCGCACCGGTCGCGGTGGTGTCGGTGGCCGCGCTGTCGCTGCCACCGGTGCCCTTGTTACCCGCCAGGTCGCTGTAGCTGTTCTCTTTCACGGTCACGCTGGCGTCGCCGGTATAGCCCGGGGTCGGCGTGAAGGTACCGGTCCAGGTCTTGCCGCCATCGGCGGAGGTCAGCCCGGTCACGGTGCCACCCACCACGGTCAGGCTGTTCTCGTCAAAGCCGGTGACTTGTTCACTGAAGGTGAAGGTGACCTTGCTGGTCTCACCCACTGTCAGCTGCTCGTCAACGATGTCGACCACCACGCTCGGGGCCTGGGTGTCCACGCGATAACCTTCGCTGTCGGTCGCGGTGGCGCTGTTGCCCGCCACGTCGGTGCTGGTCACGCTGGCATCGATGGTGCGGTCGCCATCGGCCGCCAGGTCGCTGCCCGCCACCAGGATGGTGAAGCGGCCATCGGCATCCACCGGACCGGTGAACGGTTTACCGTTGACGGTCAGGGTGACGATGTCCCCTGCCTTGAACTCGCCCGTCACGGTGCCGCTGACCGGGATCTGCTGACCCGCTTCGGCGGCGTTGATGACGTCGTCGGCGGTGATGTCGGCATCCAGGGTGATGGCCAGGTCAGGGGCCTTGCTATCAACACTACCATCGTCGGTAGAGGTACCTGTGTTGCCGGCCGGATCGGTGATGCTGGCCGTCACCTTATAGCTGCCTTCGGCCAGCGGAGTAGTGACATCTACGCTGTAGCTGCCACCAGGTTGTACCGTGGCGGTCAAATTTTGCTGGTTACCATTGGCATCGGTCACGACCAGAGTGACCGTGCTGCCAGCAGGTGCATCCGTAGTACCCGTGATGGTCGGGGTGGTGTCATTGGTATTGTCAGGTGCATCAACAGTAATCACTGGAGCGGTTACATCCACACTGCCATCATCACTTGCACTGCCGGTATTCCCCGCAGGATCGGTCACTGTGGCGGTGACGGTATAAGAACCCTCGGCCAATGGGGTGACCACATCCACGGTGAAGGTGCCATTAGGTGTGACAATAGCGGTCAGGGTCTGCTGATTGCCGTTAGCATCGGTCACCACCAGGGTCACCGTGCTGCCAGCAGGCGCATCCGTGGTTCCGGTCAGGGTCGGTGTGGTGTCATTAGTGTTATCTGGCGCAACAACGGAAATGGTGGGTGGAGTCAGGTCAAATACTTCATCCTCGCCAGCAGCACCAAGCGGTGGCTCGCCATTGGTGTTGTAAGTGGTATCGAAGGTCGCTTCGGCAATGGTTGCGGAGCCGGTACGGTCGATGGTGACAAAACCGCCGTTGCCACTGGCTCCGGCGACACCACCAACCCCGCCACCACCGGCAGCAGGTGCACCGCCTGCGGCGGAGGCTTCAAAGGCCCGGGTCGGGTCAGCGCCACCCAAAATGGCTTCTTGCAGGGCACTGATATCATCGGGTGTGCCTGCGGCACTGTTTTGCGCCAGCTGGGAAGCATCTTCCTCTTCGGCAGGCTCACTCTGTTCGCTGGCCGGTTGCACATTGAAAGAGTGTCCGCCGCCCATGAAACTGGCGCCATCCGGCGACATGATCACCGCCCCTTTCGGCAGCACATCCCCTTCCACCAGCAACTTGCGGCTACCATCTGCAGCCACCTGATAAACTTGACCTTTGAGCTGGGTGACGGTTACGCCCTGTTCCAGAGTAACGGAATTGGTAATCATGTTCTCTCCTGAATCCTGATTTGCATGCAAAAAGCCACAGCCTACTCTGCACAGAGAGAGAGCAAATAACCAGTTCGAAAATTCGAAAGAATAGACTGATTTGAGGCTGGACCGTTCAGCCAGGCTGAAGGGTGGCGAGGGGATTACCGAAAAATAAAAACTAAAATTATCAATACATTACATTATCATGACAGGAGCATGACAAGGCATGCTCCTGTCCGGTTTAACCCTATGCACCGGCCCAGAGGATGATGGCCAGCAGTTGCGGCGAGATGATCCGCAAGAACATCACCAGCGGGTAGACAGTGGCATAGGAGAGCGCACTGGCACCACTGGTCGGGTGCATGGCGTTGGCAAAGGCCAGCGCGGGAGGATCTGTCATGGAGCCGGCCAGCAAGCCGCACAGGGTCAGATAGTTCATCTTGCCATAGAGACGTGCCAGCACCCCGACCACCAGCAAGGGGATCAGGGTAATGGCTGCCCCATAGAGCATCCAGGAGGGGCCATCGCCGTTGATCAGGGTATCAACGAAACCCGCCCCCGACTTGAAGCCGACCACCGCCAGAAACAGCACGATGCCGATCTCCCGCAGCGCCAGGTTGGCACTGGGGGGCATGAACCAGTAGAGCTTGCCGATGCTGCCAATCCGCGACAGGATCAGCGCCACCACCAGCGGCCCACCCGCCAGACCCAATTTGAGAGCGGCCGGGAAACCGGGCAGGTAGAAGGGGATGGAGCCGAGCAATACGCCTAGGCCAATCCCGATAAAGACCGGCAACATCTGCACCTGTTGCAGTTTTTGCTGCACGTTGCCGACCACATTGGTCACCGCTTCGATGGCATCGAGGCGCCCCACCAGATTGAGAATATCGCCAAACTGCAGGCTGGTCTGGCTGGTCGGTACCAGCTCGATACCGGCCCGGTTGAGGCGCGAAATCACCACGTCATAACGCTGTTTGATGTCAAGATCGCGGATCTTCTTGCCCAGCACTTGCTCGTTGGTCACCACTACCCGCTCCACCCTCAGGTCGGTACCGCGAGTCGAGAGGGAGGTGTCGACCTCTTCTCCCAGCACCAGCAACACCTTGTGCAAGGCATGGCGCTCACCAACTAGGTGGAGCAGGTCGCCCAGCTCGATACGGGAATCAGGGCGCGGCACCATCAGCTCGTCGCCACGCTTGAGGCGTGAGCAGATGACATCAGACTCGTCGAGACTCGGGATCTCGCTCAGCATCAGGCCATGCATGTTTGGGTTGCGTACCGCGATGTTGATGGTCTGCAGGCTCTCCTTGGTTTTACCTGTCTGCAACTCGAACTGGGCGGCTTCATCGTCAATCTTGATGCGAAAGAAGACCCTGACCAGCCACATGGTGAGCAAAATGCCGCAGATGCCGAATGGATAGGCCACTGCGTACCCCATCCCCATCAGCCCGGTTGACCCATGAGGAGCTCCCAGCTCCGCCAGGATCTGCTGACCCGCACCGAGGGATGGCGTATTGGTCACGGCACCGGAGAAGACCCCGAGGATCACCGGTAGCGGCACATCAAACAGTTGATGAAGTGCCGCCGCAACGATACACCCTAGGATCACCAGCAAAGCAGCAAAAGCATTGAGCTTGAGTCCGGAGCTGCGCAATGACGAGAAAAAACCGGGGCCGACCTGAATGCCGATGGTATAGACAAACAGGATCAGGCCAAACTCTTGAATAAAATGAAGTGTTTGCTCATCGAGCGCCAGCTCTGACACACCGGCAAAGTGACCCACTATGATGCCGCCGAACAGTACCCCCCCTATCCCCAAGCCAACGCCATAGACTCGCCAGTTTCCCAGCCAGAGTCCCAGCACTGCCACCAGCGACAACATGCTGATGGAAAGCGCGATTTCACTCATTTCGTGCATCCTTTGCGAATTGAACTGGCCCTAGCTTGTCAGCAAACTCAGTCGCCAACTGTGTGATACCGCACGAATTTATCCTTTTACGCGCTAAAAATACCAATTAAGGGCTAGTTGCAAGACGTTAGGCGACGTAGCCGTAAATGGCCATAAAGTGACAAACGCTGCCACCCAGCACAAAGAGATGCCAGATGGCATGGTTATAGGGGATCTGCTTGGCCACATAGAAGATGACTCCGAGGCTGTAGATAAGGCCGCCAAGCCCGAGCAGCAACAGCCCCTCACCGGCCAGATGGATGTAGAGCTGGTAGATGACCACCAGCGACAGCCAACCCAGCATCAGGTAGGTAAAGAGCGACAACTTCTTGAAGCGGTTGATAAATACCAGCTTGAACACCACGCCAGCCAGCGCCAGGGCCCAGATCACCACCATCAATCCCTTCGCCAGCGGCGTGTCGAGTGCAACCAGCAGGAAGGGGGTATAGGTGCCGGCAATCAGCAGATAGATGGCGCAGTGATCAAACACCTTGCACCAGCGTCTGGCCCGCCCTTCCGCCATGCTGTGGTAGAGGGTAGAGGCGAGATAGAGCAATACCAAACTGCCGCCATAGAGGCTGTAGCTCACCAGCGCCTGCGTACCCTGTCCCCATCCCTTGATGAGCAACAGCACCAGCCCGACAATCCCCAGCAACAATCCCGCACCGTGGCTCAGTCGGTTGGCCAGCTCTTCCCGGGGGGAGTAATCCATCACACCACTCATAACTTTCACTCCGTCATCATTGGCGACACTCTACCCAGCGCCATTTCAGAGTACAAGTGTTCGCTTAAAAAATGGGGTGGCTGTCACCCGCCCCCCTTTGGTGTATGCTCTGCCGCCGATGCCCGACAGAAGCGGCATAGACACCAACACCGGTGACCTGGTCTGGAGAACCTGATGACGTTGACTGAGCTGTTTACACAAGCGGATCCCGCCTTTGGCGAGGCGATGAACACCTTGCTGGAGAGCTTCCACCACTCCGACGACAGTCAGGCTCTCTACCAGCGCGACCAGTTCACCCACCAGCTCGCTCAATCCCGAATGCCTGCGGTCGGTCTCTCCATCGATGAGTATCTGGCGCGGCTGGCCACCCTGGTACCCGGCGCATCCCATCTCACCTCGCCACGCTACATGGGTCATATGACAGCACCATTGCCGGCCTTCACTGCCGAGCTGTCGCGCCTGCTGGTGATGCTCAACCAGAATCCGATGAAGATGGAGTCCTCCCGACTGCTCAGCTTTCTGGAGCGGGAGGTGCTGGCCAAGCTGCACCGCCTCATCTATGGCAGGGACGATGCTTTCTACGGCGAGCAGATGCATGCCAAGGATGCCGCCCTCGGCGTCATGACCAGCGGCGGCACCATCGCCAACGTCACGGCGCTGTGGCTGGCCCGCAACCGTGCCTGCGGCGACAACCTGTTCGCCCTCTATGAGCAGGGCTATCGCGGCGCCGTCATTCTGGGCTCCCGGCTGATGCACTACTCCTTCGACAAGGGGATGGATCTGTTGGGACTGGGCGCCCGCAGCGTCTGGCGCCTCGAGACCGACGAACAGAACCGGCTCAGTCTGGCCGCGCTGGAGCAGGCGCTGATCCAGTGCAAAGAGCAAAAATTGAAAGTACTGGCGCTGGTCGGCGTGGCGGGCAGCACAGACTTTGGCTCCATCGATCCCCTGCCGGAGCTGGCGGCCATCGCCGAACGCGAGCAGATCCACTTCCACGTGGATGCTGCCTGGGGTGGCCCGACCCTCTTCTCCCCCCGCTATCAAACCCTGCTGGCCGGGATCGAGCGAGCCGATACCGTCACCCTGGATGGCCACAAACAACTGCTGGTGCCGCTCGGTACCGGCATGCTGCTTTGCCGCCAGCCAGACCTGATGATGGCGGTCAAGCGGGAGGCCCCTTACGCCATCCGTGCCACCTCGTTCGATCAGGGCCGCTTTACCCTGGAGGGCACCCGCCCGGCCAACGCCCTCTATCTGGATGCCGCCTTCCAGCTGTTCGGCCAGCAGGGCTATGCCGACCTGATCGAGGCCAACTACGACCGGGCCAGACTGATGGCCGAGCTCATCGAAAGTGACCCCGCCTTCGAGCTGATGTCTGCTCCGGTGATGAACCTGCTCTCCTATCGCTGCATCCCGCCCCATCTGCAGGGCAAGGTGCTGGATGAAGCGGCCAACACGCAGATCAACGACTTCAACGTGGTGCTGCAAAAAGCCCAGCGGGCCGAGGGACACAGCTTTGTCTCCCGTACCCAGCGGGCGGTGGTACGCTACGGTGCCCAACCGCTCACCCTGCTGCGCGCCGTGCTGCTCAACCCGCTTATCGAAGAGCGCCATATCCGCGACCTGCTGGCCGATCAGCAGCGACTGGGGATCTCGATTGCACGCCAACTGTTTGGCGACAGCGCGGAACCGGCGTAAAAATGAGCGGTCTTATTCATTTGCCGTTGTCCACCGTACAGGTAGACTGGGCAAAATTTGCAGGCCATCTTTGAGGACTAGGCGCCAACAATGAAGCAATTTATTGAATTTATTCCACTTATCGTTTTCTTTGCGGTCTACAAGTTCTACGACATCTATACGGCCACCGGCGCACTGGTGGTGGTCACCGGTCTGCAGCTCGCCTATAGCTGGATCCGCTATCGCAAAGTCGAGAAGATGCAGCTATTCACCTTCCTGCTGGTTGGCTTCTTCGGCGGCCTCACAGTTTTCTTCCACGATGACACCTTTATCAAGTGGAAAGTGACCGTCATCAACGCCCTGTTTGCGCTGGGTCTGCTCATCAGCCGCTACGGCTTTGGCAAGAATCTGATCAAACAGATGCTGGCCAAGGAGCTGCAAGCCCCCGATGCAGTCTGGGACAAGGTCAATCTCGGCTGGGTCGGCTTCTTTACTGTTTGTGGCCTGCTCAACCTCTACGTGGCGTTCAACATGCCGCAAGAGATGTGGGTCAACTTCAAGGTATTCGGCCTGCTGGGGATGACGCTGGTCTTTACCCTGCTGAGCGGCGTCTATCTCTATCGCCATATCCCTGCCGAGCAGTTGTCCCAGCAAAAAGACGAACCCAAAAAATAACCCTCATCAGAAAAGGATTGTCTCATGTGGTATCTCATCTACTCCGAAGATGTTCAGGGCAGCCTGCCGCTGCGCAAGCAGGTTCGCCCCGCCCATCTGGCTCGCCTGCAAGCCCTGCAGGATGAGGGTCGGCTGCTGACTGCCGGCCCCAACCCGGCCATCGATGCCGAGGATCCGGCCGATGCCGGCTTTACCGGCAGCACCGTCATCGCCGAGTTTGCCTCGCAGGCGGACGCCCAGGCCTGGGCCGATGCCGATCCCTATGTGGCAGCTGGCGTCTATGCCAAAGTGACCATCAAGCCGTTCAAGAAGGTCTTCTGACCGCAAAGCGCATAGCGAAATAAAAAAGGCCGGACTGGAAGTTCATTCCAGTCCGGCCTTTTTGCATCCCGATATCTCGTTTATGCCTTGGCGACAAACCAGGGATTGAGGATATCGGGCTTGTTGTAGGCAAGGGGTGAACCATCGAGTTGGGTGACGCTGCCCCCCGCCCCCTCCAGCACCGCCTGCGCCGCGCCGGTATCCCACTCGCAGGTGGGTGCGAGGCGCGGATAGAGCTCGGCGCCCCCCTCGGCGATGATGCAGAACTTCAGCGAACTGCCCATAGAGACCAGCTCGATTTCACCAAAGGGAGCCAAGAAATCGAGGGTCTCCTGCGACAGGTGGTTGCGACTGCCCACCACTCGCCATGCAGTTCCTTCACGATGAGGCCGGGTCTGGATGGACTCGCGCTTGCCACCAGCGATACGCCAGGCCCCCGCGCCCTTGCCGCCATACCAGAGCTTGTCCAGCACCGGCGCATAAACAAGTCCCCAGCGCGGCGCCCCCTCTTCAATCAGGGCGATATTGACGGTGAACTCGCCGTTGCGGGAGACAAACTCCTTGGTGCCATCGAGGGGATCCACCAGCCAGTAACGGGACCAGCCGTGGCGCGCCGCCATCACCTCGGGCCCCGACTCCTCGGACAATACAGGGATGTCGGGAGTCAGCCGTGCCAACGCCTGAACGATCACCTCATGAGCCCCCTTGTCGGCCGCGGTCAGAGGACTCTCGTCGCTCTTGTACTCCACCGCGAAGGGCTGGCTGTAGATGGCCATGATGGCCGCCCCCGCCGCGCGGGCGACAGGTTCAAGTTCGGTGATATCGGGGTGGTACATAACAGGCTCGATCAGTGAGTGAGAAACTCAGTCTATCGCGTTTGTCATCAACCGCTTATAGCTGATTGCACTGGATTATATTGCCCCCGCGTCTCTTGTCCCGTGCTGCCATCGGCCGGTACCAGCAGCACTTCGATACCGGCATTGCGCAGGCCGGAAAGGATATCGGCAGGCACGGCATCGTCGGTGATCAGGGTGTGAATACGCAGGGTATCGATGATCTTGTGCAGGCTGCGCCGGCCAAACTTGCTGGAGTCGGTGACCACCACAATCCGCTCGGCCACCTGACACATGCAGCGGTTGAGGCGTGCCTCATCCTCATGATGGGTGCTGACGCCGCGCTCCAGATCGATGCCATCCACCCCGAGAAACAGCATGTCAAAGTGGTAGTTTTGCAGGGACTGCTCCGCTTGCGCACCGTAGAAGGAGAGCGACTTGCGGCGCAGATGTCCGCCTGTCATCAGCAGCTCCACCCCTTCTGCTTCGAGCAGTTCATTCGCCACGTTCATGCCGTTGGTCATCACCAGGATCTCCTGATGTCCCTTCAGATGTCGCGCCACCTCCAGTGTTGTCGTCCCCGAATCGAGGATAAGGCGACAACCTGAGGGCACCAGGGTCGCCGCCAGCGCGCCGATCCGCTGTTTCACGGGAGTATTGAGCACACTCTTGTCGGCAATAGTGCGCTCCGGCACCGTCTGGCCCGGCTCGCACAGCAGGGCGCCGCCATAAGCGCGCACGGCCACCCCCTGCTTCTCCAGAAAGGCCAGATCGTTGCGGATGGTCACGGTAGAGACCTGATAATGAGTCGCCAACTCGTTGACCTGAACGCTGCCATTGCTGCGCAGCTGCTGAATAATCCGCTCCCGCCGCTCGCTGGTTCCGAGCGCACCTTTTTCGCTTGTTTGCATAGTTCTTCTGCCGGAATGCTGTAGTGAAAGATCGCTTTCACTTCGTTACGTTTGCATATTAACGCTCAGCGAAGGTGCCAAATCAAGCCTTCATTACGCTTTACCACCACGCTACCCATCTTTACTCATCATTCACAGCCTTTCGATATCTTTCTTTTTGTGATCCCTTTCAAGATCTGGCGACTCTTTTGTTTCGTTTTCTTTTCCTCCCCACTACCGTAAAGAAAAGAAATCGAAAGAACATTTCCATACGCAGCAACCAAGGGACATCAAAATGAAATCCATGCTGGCACTGGTCGAAAGACATAAACAGGGAGAACAGACCGGGATCTACGCCGTCTGCTCCGCTCACCCGCTGGTGCTGGAGGCCGCGCTGCGGCTGGCCGCCGAAGGGGATGAGCTGCTGCTGGTCGAGGCCACATCCAATCAGGTGGATCAGTTTGGCGGCTATACCGGCATGACCCCCGCTGACTTTCGCGATCGCCTCTACGAGCTGGCGGCACAGTGTCACTTTCCGGCGCAGCGCCTCATTCTGGGGGGCGACCATCTGGGCCCCAACCGCTGGCAGGGGGAACCGGCCGAGCAGGCCATGGCACATGCCGAAGATCTCATCGCCAGCTATGTCGTTGCCGGGTTCAAGAAGATCCACCTCGACTGCAGCATGTCCTGTCAGGGCGATCCCGTTCCCCTGACCGACGAGCTGGTCGCAGAGCGAGCAGCACGGCTGGCGCAGATCGCCGAGCAAACCTGTCTGGCCACTTTTGGCGAGAGCGATCTGGTCTATGTGATTGGCACCGAGGTGCCGGTGCCGGGCGGTGCCCATGAAGATCTTGCCGAGCTGGCGGTCACCACGCCGGAGGCGGCACGCCACACCCTCGAGGCCCATCAAGAGGCCTTCAGCAAGGCGGGGCTGGCCCATATCTGGCCCAGAGTGATCGGTCTGGTGGTGCAACCCGGCGTCGAGTTTGACCATACCCGCGTCATCGATTACCGGCCCGAAAAAGCGGCGCCCCTTAGCCGGATGATCGAAGCCTATCCCCACATGGTGTTCGAAGCCCACTCCACCGATTACCAGACTCCCGAGGCCTACCGCCAGCTGGTACGCGACCACTTTGCCATTCTCAAAGTCGGCCCCGCCCTCACCTTCGCCCTGCGCGAAGCGTTGTTTGCCCTCGCCGCCATCGAGGAGGAGCTGGTGGTGGCCAAGGCCTGTTCAGGTCTGCGCAAGGTGATGGAAGAGACCATGCTGGAGCGCCCCGACTTCTGGCGCAGCCACTACCAGGGCAGTGCCAACGAGTGCCGGCTGGCCCGTGGCTACAGCTATTCGGATCGCATTCGCTACTACTGGCCCGATAGCCGGGTCGATGAGTGCTACGCCAGATTGCTGGCCAATCTTGCGGCGGAGCCCATCCCGCTCCCCCTGCTGAGCCAGCATCTGCCCCTGCAGTATCGCAAGGTGCGTCAGGGCGCGCTCTCGGCCAATCCCCATGACCTCATTCTCGATCAGGTGCAGGAGGTGCTGCGGCACTACGCCAGCGCCTGCACTGCGGCCTCTCGCCGCCATTCCCAGCTCGACCCTGTTGTATAAGGAGTTGCAGACATGATCCTTGCTTATTCAGAAGAGATGTTGCGCAGTGCCAATGGCTTGGCGACTGCCCGTGAAATTCGCCAGCAACCCGACACCTGGCGCGAGACCCTCGCCATGGTCGAGGAGTGCCGTCCAGCATTGACCCGTTTTCTGACCCCCCTGCTCGCCCGGCAAGAGCTGCGCATTATCCTGACCGGGGCTGGCACCTCCGCCTTTGCCGGTCGGGCGCTCGCCCCCTACCTCTCGGCCCACCTGCATGCCCGGGTCGAGGCGATCGCCACCACGGATATCGTCACCGATCCGGCCGAGTATCTGGCCGAAGATTGCCCGACCCTGCTTATCTCCTTTGCCCGCTCCGGCAACAGCCCCGAGAGCGTGGCGGCGGTCGAACTGGCCAGCCAGCTGCTCAGCCACTGCCACCATCTGGTGCTGACCTGCAACGGTGAAGGGGCGCTCTATCGCCGCTGCCAGCAAGATGCCCACTCTCTGGCCCTGCTGATGCCACCCCAGACCAATGATCGCAGCTTCGCCATGACCAGCAGCCTGACCAGCATGATGCTGAGCTGTCTGTCTCTCTTCCTGCCAGAGCGGTTCAACCGCCAGCGCTGCGAGCAACTGGTCACCACCAGCGACGCCATTCTGGAGCAGGTTGTGCAGCGCGTACCGACATGGAATGAGCCGTTGCCCGAACGGGTCATCTATCTTGGCAGCGGCAGTCTGCAAGGGGTGGCGCAGGAGGCGGCCCTCAAGCTGCTGGAGCTGACCGCCGGCCATCTGGTCGCCATGTTCGACTCCCCCACCGGCTTTCGCCACGGCCCGAAATCGGTCGTCAACGAACAGACGCTCATCGTGCTGCTCATTTCCAACGACCCTTACACCCGACAATACGATCTGGATCTGCTGCGCGAGCTGCGAAGCGATGGCAAGGCCGCCCGGGTGGTCGCCATCGCCGACCAGCACCATCCTGCCATCGAGGAGGGGGAACATATCTACCTACCCCACACCCTGCATGGCGACGATGCCCAGCTCGCCTTCTGCTACCTGCTCTATGCCCAGTACTACGCCTTCCATACCTCGCTGGGACTGGGGATCAGCCCGGACAATCCCTGCCCCACCGGTCAGGTCAACCGGGTCGTACAGGGGGTCAATATCTATCCGTTCCACCAAGAAGGAGTGCTGTGATGCCCAATATCGTATTGAGCCGGATCGATGAGCGCCTGATCCACGGTCAGGTCGGTGTCCAGTGGGTCGGTTTTGCCGGTGCCAATCTGGTGCTGGTCGCCAACGACGAAGTGGCAGAGGACCCCATCCAGCAGAACCTGATGGAGATGGTGCTGGCCGAAGGTATTGCGGTGCGGTTCTGGCCGCTCCAGAAGGTGATCGACAACATCCACAAGGCGGCGGATCGCCAGAAGATCCTGCTGGTCTGCAAAAACCCGACCGATTTCAACACCCTGGTTCAGGGAGGTGTCCCCATCTCCCGGATCAACGTCGGCAACATGCATTACGCCGACGGCAAGCGTCAAATCCACAAGACCGTATCCGTGGACGAACAGGACATCACCGCATTTCGCGCCCTACGGGACGCCCATGTCGAGTGCTATGTCCAGGGCGTGCCGACCGAACCGGCACAGGACATTTTCAATTTGCTCTGATTAAGGACAATTGTGATGGAAATCAGTTTGTTACAAGGTCTGCTGCTTGGCATCCTGGCGTTATTCGCCGGACTCGACCTGTTCAACGGTCTGACCCACTTCCACCGTCCCGTGGTGCTGGGGCCGCTGGTTGGCCTCATCCTCGGCGACCTGCCCACCGGTATTCTGGTGGGCGGTACTCTGGAGCTGGTCTGGATGGGGTTGGCCCCGCTAGCGGGGGCGCAACCGCCCAACGTCATTATCGGCACCATAGTCGGCGCCACCTTCGCCATCACCACCGGGGTCAAACCGGATGTGGCGGTCGGGGTTGCCGTTCCCTTCGCCGTTGCCGTGCAGATGGGGATCACCTTCCTCTTCTCGGTGATGTCGGGGGTGATGTCCCGCTGCGATCGCATGGCCGAAGCGGCTGACGTGCGCGGTATCGAGCGGGTCAACTACCTGGCGCTGCTGGCTTTGGGCACCTTCTACTTCCTATGTGCCTTCCTGCCAACCTACTTCGGGGCCGAACATGCCAAGGCGGCCATCGACGTGCTACCTGCCCGCCTCATCGACGGCCTCGGCGTTGCTGGCGGCATCATGCCCGCCATCGGTTTTGCAGTGCTGCTCAAGATCATGATGAAGAACGTCTATATCCCCTACTTCATCCTCGGTTTCGTCGCTGCCGCCTGGCTCCAGTTGCCGGTGCTGGCCATCGCCGCCGCCGCGCTGGCCATGGCCCTGATCGACTTCATGCGCACCACCACCCCGCAAGCTCGTCCTGTTCAGGAGGAAACCGAAGATGGCATCTAACAACACAGCTGCGCGGATCATCTCCAGCGCCGAACCGCACAATACCCGGCCACAATCCGACGACACCTATGAAGATCAGCAGCTTGGCGCCGAGCTGACCAAGCAGGATATCAACCGCTTTGCCTGGCGCTCCCTGCTGCTGCAGGCCTCCTTCAACTATGAACGGATGCAGGCCTCCGGCTGGCTCTATGGATTGCTGCCGGCACTGCAGAAGATCCACACCAATCCGCGGGATCTCTCCCGGGCCATGAAAGGGCACATGGGCTTCTTCAACACCCACCCCTTCTTGGTCACCTTCGTGATGGGGATCGTGCTGGCGATGGAGCGCTCCAAACAGAACGTCAACAGCATCCAGAGCACCAAGATTGCCGTCGGTGCACCGCTTGGCGGGATTGGCGATGCCATGTTCTGGCTCACCCTGCTCCCCATCTGTGGCGGCATAGGGGCAGATCTGGCACTGCAAGGCTCCATCATGGGTGCCGTGGTCTTCTTCCTGCTGTTCAACGTGGTCCACTTCGGCCTGCGTTTTGGTCTGGCGCACTACGCCTACCGCATGGGGGTAGCGGCCATTCCGGTCATTAAGGCCAATACCCGCAAGGTGGGCCATGCCGCCTCCATCGTCGGTATGACGGTGATCGGCGCGCTGGTCGCCACCTATGTGCGCCTTGGCACCACGCTGGAAATTACTGCTGGTGATGCAGTCGTCAAACTGCAGGCTGATGTGCTCGACAAGCTGATGCCCGCCTTCCTGCCGCTGCTCTACACCCTAGCGATGTACGCCCTGATCCGCAAAGGCTGGAGCCCGCTGCGCCTCATCGTCATCACGGTGGTACTCGGTATCGTCGGCAAGTTCGCCGGTTTCCTCTAATCCGGAGCCGGCAGTAAGCCGGCCCCCTTTGCAGTAAAGGAACAGACTATGTTGGGCATCATCATTTGTGGTCATGGCGGTTTCGCCAGCGGTCTGGAGCGCGCCATGCTGCAGATCCTCGGCGAACAGGGAGCGGTTATCGCCATCGACTTTCCCGAGAGCTCCACCACCGCCCTGCTGCAGGCACAGTGCGAAGCGGCGCTGGCAGAGGTCGACAAGGGGGATGGCGTGGTCTTCCTGACCGATCTGCTCGGCGGCACCCCGTTTCGGGTCGCCTCAACCCTCTCACTGCACCAGCCAGAGCGGGAGGTTATTACCGGTACCAACCTGCAACTGCTGCTGGAGATGGCGCTGGAGCGCGATGGCCTCAGCGCCAGTGAATTCCGCAGGCAGGCCCTTGATTGCGGCCACCGGGGGCTCACCTCGCTGGCAGATGAGATGAGTAAAGAGCGTCAGACAGATGTCGCTCTCGCCGAGGAGGGCATCTGATGGCCTCACGGATCCGTGCCCGTCGCCTGCTGACCGAACAGGGTTGGCTGGAACATCAGGAGCTGACCCATGAAGGGGGCATCATCACCGCTATCGACCCCATCACTGATGGCGATCCGGCGCGGGATGTCGAGCTGCTGGTGCCAGCGCTGATCGACGGTCATGTCCACGGCGGTGCCGGTGTCGATGTCATGGATAGCGATGGCAATGCCTTGGCTACCTTGTCGATGGCCAAGGCGGCAGAAGGGGTCGGCGCTTTTCTTGCCACCACGGTCACAGCCCCACTCCCCGAGATAGAGCAAGCCCTTGCCCGCATTGCCGATGGCGTTGCCCGCGGCATGCCGGGCGCAGAGCTGCTCGGCTGCTATCTGGAAGGCCCCTACTTCACGCCGGACAACAAGGGCGCCCACGATCAGGCGCTGTTTCGGGAGCTGGATATAGCCGAACTGACCCACCTGCAACAGCTGGCGCGCGGCAGCCTGAAGGTGGTCGCACTGGCACCGGAAAAGCCCAACGCCATCGCGGCCATTCACCATCTTGCCGCAAACGGCATACGGGTGATGCTGGGCCACTCGGCGGCGGATCACGACACCACCATGACAGCGCTGGCGGCGGGCGCCTCCGGGCTGGTGCACTGCTTCAACGGCATGCGCGGCCTGCACCACCGCGAACCCGGCATGGTCGGTGCAGGTCTTGTCCATCCCGCAGCCTGGCTGGAGCTGATCGCCGATGGCCATCATCTCCACCCGAGCGTGCTCAAGCTCTGTCACTGCTGCGCCGGCCAGCGCCTGCTCTTGGTTACCGATGCGATGCGCGCCGCCGGTATGCCCGACGGTCACTATCTGCTTGGCAACTATCGGGTCGAGATGAAGAACGGCGTGGTACGCACCGACACCGGCGGTCTGGCGGGCAGCACCCTCACCCTGCTTGGCGCCGTACGCAACATGGTGCAGCTGGCGGATGTGCCGCTCGATGAAGCCATCGCAATGGCCTCGCTGGCACCAGCAAAGATGCTCGGTATTGCCGATCGCCTCGGTTCACTGGCAGTTGGCAAACAGGCCAACCTGCTCGCCCTCACCACTGAACTCAATCAACAACATATCTGGGTGGCTGGCCGGGAGATAAACCCGACCCAGCTCTCCTCCCTTTTCTCAGGATCTCGCGTCAATCAGGACGCTCAGGAGTCACTATGTATCTGATCTCTTCCCATGAAATGCTCAAAGATGCCCAGCGCCGCGGTTATGCGGTACCGGCTTTCAACATCCACAACCTGGAAACCGTGCAGGTGGTAGCCCGCACCGCCGCTCGCATGCGCTCTCCGGTTATTTTGGCTGGCACCCCGGGTACCTATCGCCATGCCGGGGTCGAGTATCTGGTCTCCATCTGTCAGGCTGCCGCCCATGAATATCGCATCCCACTGGTGCTGCATCTGGATCACCACGAAGACGAGCAGGACATCCACAACAAGGTCGAAGCGGGGATTCGCTCTGCCATGATCGATGCCTCGCACTTTCCGTTTGAAGAGAACATCGAGAAAGTGCGCAGCGTGGTGACCTTCTGCCATCGCATGGGTGCCAGCGTCGAAGCGGAGCTGGGCCAGCTGGGCGGTCAGGAGGATGACCTTATCGTCGATGCCGCCCATGCCAAATTTACCGACCCGCTCAAGGCGGCCGAGTTTGTCCGTCGCACCGGTATCGACTCGTTGGCGGTGGCCATCGGCACCGCCCACGGCCTCTACAAGGAAGAACCCCGTTTGGACTTTGCCCGCCTCGCCGCCATTCGCGAGCAGGTGGATATTCCGCTGGTACTGCACGGCGCCTCCGGCGTACCGGAAGCCGATGTGCGCCGTTGTATCGAACTCGGAATTTGCAAGGTCAACGTAGCGACCGAGCTGAAGATCGCCTTCGCCGATGCGATGAAAGCCTTCCTTGGCTCTCATCCGGATGCCAGCGACCCGCGCCAGTATCTGGTTCCCGCCATGGCCGCCATGGAGGAAGTCGTCGAGGCGAAAATCCGTATGTGTATGAGCAATAACAAGATTTGATAACAATAAAATGACGGTAACAGGTCTGGGAGATAATAATGATGGCTCGCGCATCCTTGCGAAATAAGGTATGGGAATTTGCCCAGAGTTTGGGAAAAACATTTATGTTTCCCGTCTCTCTGATGGCATTCATGGGATTACTGCTGGGGGTGGGATCATCCATAACCAGCCCCTCCACCATAGATAATTTTCCTTTTCTTGGTGGGGAATATACCCAGCTCCTCTTCAATCTGGTGGCAACCGTAGGCAGCTTCGGCTTTACCTATCTGCCCATCATGTTTGCCATCGGTATTCCGATGGGATTGACCGAGAAGAACAAGGGTGTCGCGGCCTATTCCGGTTTCGTCGGCTATATGGCGATGAATATCGGGATCAACTTCTATCTCGCCAGTACCAATCAACTGGCGTCGCCGGAAAATATCAAACTGGCGGGGCAAGCCATGGTCATGGGGGTTCAGACTCTCTCCATGGGTGTGCTGGGTGGCATAGTGTCGGGGATCGTGACCTACTTCATCCATCGCCGTTTCTATAACCTCAAACTGCACGACGCCTTCTCGTTCTTCAGCGGCCTGCGCTCTGTGCCCATCATCACCGTGCTGGTCATGTCGCTGATAGGTCTCGCCATGCCGCTCTTCTGGCACTATGTGGCGCTCGGTATTACTGCGGTCGGCAACATGATCATCTCTGCCGGCTCTTTTGGTGCCTTCCTCTACGGGGTGGCCATCAACCTGCTCAAACCGCTCGGTCTGCACCACATCATGCTGGCCATGGTGCGCTTCACCCCGGCAGGCGGCACCGAGCTGGTCAATGGCGAAACCATTTCCGGCGCTCTCAATATCTTCTTCGCCCAGTTGAAAGCGGGTGACCCCATCAGCCCGGCAGCAACCGCCTTCCTGTCGCAAGGGTTTATGCCGACCTTTATATTCGGTCTGCCTGCCGCGGCGTTAGCCATGTATATGACAGCCACGCCCGGCAATCGAACCAGAATCAAGAGCCTGATTATCTCCGGGGTACTGGTCTCTATCGTGACCGGTATTTCCGAGCCCATCGAATTCCTGTTCTTGTTTGTCGCACCGGTACTCTATCTGTTCCATGTCTTTATGACCGGCGCCGCGCTCTTTGTGGTGGCCATGTGTGGCGTCACCATCGGCAATACCGATGGCAGTGCACTCGACCTGCTTATTTTCGGCATCATGCAGGGCTGGCAAACCAAGTGGTATCTGATTATTCCCATTGGCCTTATCTGGTCTGCCATCTATTTCACCGTCTTCTACTGGTACATAAAGAAATATGACATCAAGACCCCCGGCAGGGATGAAGTCGATGATATCCAGATTGCGAAACACGACCCGGCCGTGATCCTGAGCGCCCTCGGTGGCAAGGAGAATATCGTCAGCCTGGACAACTGCGTCACACGGCTGAGACTGGTGGTACACGATATGGGCAAGCTGCAGGAGAAGATCCTGAAACAGGCTGGCGCACTCTCCGTCGTCAAGATCGACGAGCACAGCGTGCAGGTCATCATTGGCGCTCAGGTTCAAACCGTGAAGGATAATCTCGATGCTCTCCTGTAAAGATCGGGAGGCCCTGCGCCTCCCCACCCCCTCTGCCGACTTGCAACCCTCCCGTTTCGACGATCTGGCAGATCGCATCAGCGACAAATGCCGCAAGTGGGATATGAAAGTGATCGAGAGCCGCTTTGGCCCCGTTCCCGCCGACTGCATTCCCATGTGGATTGCCGATATGGATTTCAAATCACCGCCGGCTGTGGCTCGCAAGTTCAGCGAAATCATCAGCTGGGGCACCTTCAGCTACACCCACTGCATCGATGATTTCTACGAGTCGGTCATCAACTTCCAGGCCCGTCACCACAAGGTCGCAGTGGAGCGGGAGTGGATCACCCTCTCCTATGGCACCGTCTCTACCCTGCACTACACGGTGCAGGCATTTTGCAAGCCGGGTGACAGCATCATCATGAACACCCCGGTCTATGATCCCTTTGCCAAGGCGGCCGAAAGGCAGGGGGCCAAGGTTGTCGCCAACCCGTTAGCCCTGAGCGAGGGGCGATACCGGATCGATCTGGCGAAGCTGGAGGAGCAGATCATTGGCCACAAGCCAAAAATCTACTTCCTCTGCTCACCCCACAATCCGTCGGGCAGGATCTGGAGTCAGGCCGAACTGGAAGCAGTTGCCGACATCTGCCTGCGCCATCAGGTGTTGATGATGGTCGATGAAGTGCATGCCGAGCACATCATCCATGGCGAGTTCATCTCCTTTCTGGCGCTGGAGGAGCGTTACCGCAACAACATGATGCTGATGAGCTCGCCCAACAAGGCATTCAATCTGGGCGGATTGAAAACCTCCTACAGCATCATTCCAAATCCGCAGATCAGAAGCCGCTTCAGATCGCGCCTTGAGCAGAACTCCATTACCTCTCCGAATGTGTTCGGGCTCTGGGGCATTATCACCGCCTATAACGAGTGCGATGCATGGCTGGCCGACTTGAATCTCTATCTGAGAGAGAACTACGCCCTGCTGGCGTGCTACTTCAGGGAGAACCTGCCCGACTTTCAAGTCATGCCGATGGATGCCTCCTATCTGGTCTGGGTCAATACCAAAGGGAGCGGAATGAGCGCAAGCGAGGTGACCCACAGATGGGCGGTCGAAGCTGGTGTCATCATCGAAGATGGCTCCCACTACGTCAGCGATGGCGAAGATTATGTGCGGATCAACATAGGCACCTCTCGCCAGCTACTCGGTGAGGCGCTGCAGCGTCTGGGAAAATGGGCACAGCAGCAGGCCTGACGACTGCGATATTTAATCGGCAGAAACAACAAAAGGGACGCCATGGCGTCCCTTTTGTTTCATATGGCCACTGTGCGTTGCCAGTGCGCGAAGCATCAGATCCCCTGACGGGCTTCCTGCATCAGCAGGCGCATATCGCTCACCGCCTTGGCCAGACCGTCGAAGGCGGCGCGGCCGATGATGGCGTGGCCGATGTTGAGCTCATAGAGCTCGGGGATGGCGGCGATGGCCTTGACGTTGTGGTAGTGCAGACCGTGGCCGGCATTGACCTTGAGCCCCTTGCCAGCGGCATAGGAGGCGCCGGCGGCGATGCGCTTGAACTCGGCGTTGCGCTCGGCATCTGTGGTGGCATCGGCATAGCGGCCGGTGTGGATCTCGATAAAGGGGGCGCCACTCTCAGCAGCTGCATCGATCTGGATTGGGTCGGCGTCGATAAAGAGGGATACCTGAGCCCCCACCGCGGAGAGGCGGGCAACTGCGTCAGTCACCTTGTCCAGCTGACCGGCCACGTCCAGACCGCCCTCGGTGGTCACTTCGGTGCGCTTCTCCGGCACCAGACAGACGAAGTGGGGCTTGATACGGCAGGCGATGCCGATCATCTCTTCGGTCACCGCCATCTCCAGGTTCATTCTGGTCTGGATAGTCTGGCGCAGGATCTCCACATCGCGATCGGTGATGTGGCGGCGATCTTCACGCAGATGCACGGTAATGCCATCGGCCCCTGCCTGTTCTGCCACAAAAGCGGCCTGTACCGGATCCGGATACTGGGTGCCACGGGCGTTGCGCAGAGTCGCGATATGGTCGATGTTCACACCCAGATAGATTTCACTCATTGAGAACTCCTTGAAAGGCTTCATCTGTTGACTGCGCGGTCAGCGAATCACACCGCGCCAATATCCGTATGTCTGTAATCTGTGTCAGCCTTGCATACTGGCTTTGCGTTTTAAAAACAGCTCCCGGCTCTTTAGCTGACGTTTGCCCAGATAGGGTTGCAGTGCCAGTCGGCTGAAACGTTTGGCCGCCTGCAGCAAGGGAGGGGAATCGAAACGTCCCTCGGCAAAGGCGAGCAGGTGGGCACCGAGAAACAGGGTACGGGGATCCGGCGCCCGCTCGCAAGCAACAAAGCCCAATTCACGCTCGAAGCCATAGAGCAAGGTCGGCTCGATGGGCGACTCGTCGTCCGCCGTGTATTCGAAATCCACCGCATAGCCGAGCGCCTGCAACAGCAGGAACTCGAAGCGGCGCAGCGGCAGCTCCGGCGTCTCGCCATCGGCCAGCGCCATGATGGCACGGGCATAGGCATCGAACACTTCGGGGAACGGGGTGTGCGCTTCCAGCAGGTAGTAGACCAGCTCGTTGAGATAGAGGCCGTAGAAGAGGCGATCGCCGCCGAGTCGCAGGGAGTGATCCGGGCATTCGACCTGGGTGAGGTTCTTGAGATCGCCCTTGCCGCGCCAAGCGATGGTGAGCAGGGTAAAGGGTTGCAGCAGCCCCTTGAGAGGGGAGCGTGGCCCGCGAGAACCGCGAGCCACCAGAGTAAATCGGCCACTATCCTGGGTGAAGATCTCGACCAGCTGGCTGGTCTCCCGATAGGGCCGACTGTGGATGACGAAAGCCGGGGTCAGCAATCAGTCGTCACCATACCCGAGGCTACGCAGGGCGCGCTCATCATCAGCCCAGCCCGACTTGACCTTGACCCACAGCTCGAGGTGCACCTTGTTCTGGAACAGACGCTCCATATCGAGGCGCGCCTCGGTGCCGATGGTCTTGATCTTCTCACCCTTGTTGCCGATGACCATCTTCTTCTGGCCATCGCGCTCGACCAGGATCAGGCCGTGGATGTGGTAGAGACCGTTCTCTTCCACCTTGAAGCGCTCGATCTCCACCGTCACCGAGTAGGGCAGCTCCTCGCCGGTGAAGCGCATCAGCTTCTCGCGGATGATTTCGGAGGCCATAAAGCGGGACGAGCGGTCGGTCACGTAATCTTCCGGGAAGAAGTGGACGTTTTCCGGCAGCAGATCCTTGGCCCACTCGCGGATCTTCTCCACGTTGGTGCCCTTTTCGGCACTGATGGGCAGAATATGGGCAAAGTTCATCTGTTGGCCCAGCCACTCGAGGTGGGGCAGCAGATCTTCTTTCTCTTTGACGTTGTCAATCTTGTTGACCGCCAGCACCACCGGGCACTTGAGATTGCGCAGCTTGCCCAGCACCATCTCGTCGTCTTTGGTCCAGTGGGTACCGTCGACCATGAACACCACCATGGCCACATCCCCCAGCGAACTGGTGGCGGCACGGTTCATCAGGCGGTTGATGGCCCGTTTCTCTTCAATGTGCAGACCCGGGGTATCTACATAGATGGTCTGGTAGTTATCCTCTGTGTCGATCCCCAAAATCCGGTGACGGGTGGTCTGGGGTTTCTTCGAGGTAATGCTGACCTTCTGGCCAAGCAGCTTGTTGAGCAGGGTGGACTTGCCCACGTTCGGGCGGCCCACGATGGCGACAAAGCCGCAGTAGGTAGTATCTGTCATGACAGTTTTTCCAATGCTTGCTGCGCCGCGGCCTGTTCGGCCTTGCGACGGCTGGTGCCGACCCCGACGAGAGGACCATCCAGACCTTCCACGTCACACTGGACAGTGAACTCCTGATTGTGGGCCTCGCCCTTGACGTTGGTCACGGTGTAGGTCGGCAGGGATTTGCGGCTTCCCTGCAAAATTTCTTGCAGACGGGTCTTGGGATCTTTCTGCTCGATGCCCGGCTTGATCTCTTCCAGGCGGCTGGCATACCAGCTCAGCAGCAGTGTCCGCACCGTCTCAAGATTGGTATCCAGATAGACGGCACCGATCACCGCCTCGACCGTATCGGCCAGAATGGATTCGCGGCGAAAACCGCCGCTCTTGAGTTCGCCGGGGCCGAGGATCAGGTGATCACCAAGGTCAAACTCCCGGCCCAGTTCGGCCAGGGTCTTCTCACGCACCAGGGTGGCGCGCATCCGGCTGAGATCCCCTTCCGCCGCTTGCGGGAAGCGGTGGAAGAGATCGTCGGCAATCACCAGACTCAAAATCGAGTCACCCAGAAATTCCAGTCGTTCATTGTGACGGGAACCGGCGCTGCGGTGAGTCAGCGCCCGGGTCAGCAGTTCCAGATCCGCAAAGACATGCCCGAGACGGGACTGCAGTCTGTTCATCTTGATATTCATTTACTTGATTCCGCCAATGCGGTTGAAGCGCACACCTGTCGGTACCCAACTTGGCAGCAGGGAGCCTTCTTCGCGCTCGAATTCAAAACTTATCCAGATAGCGACCGCCTTGCCGACCAGATTCTGCTCGGGCACAAAGCCCCAGAAGCGGCTGTCGGTGCTGTTGTCGCGGTTGTCGCCCATCACGAAATACTGGCCTTCCGGTACCACCCACTCGTCGGGGTAGGTGCCGGGCTGGCGATAGTAACGGCCAACCATGTCGGGCATCAGCGGATTGCGCAGGGTCTCGTGGGAGACATCACCCAACTGCTCGGTATAGCGGTCAAGGGGGATCCCCATCTGGGTAAATTCGCCTCTTTGTTCAAACTTGACGTCGAGCTTCTTGAAGCCCGGGCACGTTTTCCCTTCCTGCTCCTCGCACTTGGGCCGAATCATCAGCTCCTTGTTGCGATAGATAACCCGATCACCCGGCATGCCGACCACCCGCTTGATGTAGTCAACGCGCGGTTCAAGGGGATACTTGAACACCACCACGTCGCCACGCTTGGGCTCGCCAGTCTCGAGGAACTTGGTGTTGGTCACCGGGTCCCGCAGACCATAGGCAAATTTTTCCACCAGGATGAAGTCGCCCACCAGCAGGGTGGGCATCATGGAACCTGACGGGATCTGGAACGGTTCAAAAATGAACGAACGCAGGATCAGCACAAAGGTGATGACCGGGAAGACCCCGGCGGTCTGCTCAATCCAGACCGGCACGGGGGCGACCTTGGCCAGGGTCTTCTCATCCAGGTGGGCACCGCCATGGGCACGAGCCACGGCAATCTTGGCGGCGCGCTGCTTGGACCAAATCATCTTGTCCAGACACCAGATAACACCGGTGATCGCGCAGACCACCACCAGGATCAGGGAAAACGTGCTTGCCATCTATTAATCCTTTCCGACGTGGAGAATCGCGAGGAAGGCTTCCTGCGGCACGTCGACACGGCCGAGGGACTTCATCCGCTTCTTACCTTCTTTCTGCTTGTTCAGCAGTTTCTTCTTACGACTCACGTCACCACCGTAGCACTTGGCGGTTACGTCTTTACGCAGAGCCTTGACGGTGCTGCGTGCGATGATCTGGTTGCCGATGGCCGCCTGAATGGCGATATCGAACATCTGGCGCGGGATCAGCTCGCGCATCTTCTCCACCACCTGACGACCGCGATACTGGGCGTTGTCCTTGTGGGTGATGATGGCCAGGGCATCGACGCGCTCACCGTTGATCATGATGTCCAGACGGACCATGTCGGAGGTTTCGAAACGCTTGAAGCCATAGTCCAGCGAGGCGTAACCACGACTGGTGGATTTCAGACGGTCGAAGAAGTCGAGCACCACTTCCGCCATCGGGATTTCATAGGTCAGTGCCACCTGCTTGCCGTGATAGACCATGTTGGTCTGCACGCCACGCTTCTCGATACAGAGGGTGATCACGTTGCCCATGTACTCCTGCGGCAGCAGGATGTGGCACTCGGCGATCGGCTCGCGCATCTCCTTGATGCTGGTGATGGCGGGCATCTGGGCCGGGCTGTCGATGTGGATGGTGGAACCGTCGGTCAGCTCGATCTCGTACACTACGGTCGGTGCTGTGGTGATCAGATCCAGATCGTATTCACGCTCCAGACGCTCCTGAATGATCTCCATGTGCAGCATGCCGAGGAAGCCACAACGGAAGCCGAAGCCCAGCGCAGTGGAGCTCTCCGGTTCGAAGAACAGGGAGGCATCGTTCAGGGAGAGCTTGTCGAGGGCGTCACGGAACGACTCGTAGTCATCGCTGGAGATGGGGAACAGACCCGCATAAACCTGCGGCTTCACCTTCTTGAAGCCAGCCAGCGCCTTGTCGGCACCGTTCTTGGCCTGAGTCAGGGTATCGCCCACCGGTGCACCGTGGATGTCCTTGATACCGCAGACAACCCAACCTACCTCGCCACATCCCAGCCCCTGGGTATCCACCTGCTTGGGTGTGAAGATACCGATACGATCGACACCCCACACCTGACCGGTGCTCATCACCTTGATCTTGTCGTTCTTCTTCAGGGAACCGTTCTTGATCCGCACCAGAGAGACAACACCCAGATAGGAGTCGAACCAGGAGTCGATGATCAGCGCCTGCAGCGGGGCATCCGGGTCACCTTCCGGTGCCGGGATCTTGGCGACGATCTCTTCCAGCACCAGATCAACACCCAGACCGGTCTTGGCGGAGCAGCGCACTGCATCAACCGCGTCGATACCGACGATGTCTTCGATCTCCTCGGCAACCCGCTCGGGCTCTGCGGCTGGCAGGTCAATCTTGTTCAGCACCGGCACCACTTCCAAATCCATTTCCATGGCGGTATAGCAGTTTGCCAGAGTCTGTGCCTCAACCCCCTGGCCGGCATCCACCACCAGCAGCGCCCCTTCACAGGCCGCCAAAGAGCGGGAGACCTCGTAGGAGAAATCCACGTGGCCCGGGGTGTCGATAAAGTTCAGCTGGTAGGTGTTACCGTCTTGTGCCTGGTAGTTCAGGGTCACACTCTGTGCTTTGATGGTAATGCCGCGCTCGCGCTCCAGATCCATGGAGTCAAGCACCTGAGCCTGCATCTCGCGGTCGGACAAGCCACCGCAAGTCTGGATCAGACGGTCCGACAGGGTCGATTTACCGTGGTCGATGTGCGCAATAATCGAAAAGTTACGAATGTGTTTCATCGAGCAAGAGTCACTCAAAATTAGTTAAGGTCAGTTATGGAGGCGCGATTTTACTGGATAACCCGGCTGACGGCCATTCTTTAGTCGCCAGCGCCAGTGAAATAGCGCCTGTTCAGTCAGGGGAGGATGCGGACAGGGACTACCACGCCGAGCATCTGCGGGCCGTAGCGCCCCTGATCCAGGCGGTTGGAAAAGTAACGAACCAGTAAAAAGCCCAGCACGCCCCCCAGCAGGCAGCAGAGAATGGTGATCCCCTCCCCGCCCGAGAGCAGCGGTGCCAGCCAGAGCTCCCCCAGCAAGGCGCCGGCCAACAGACAGAACAGCGGCAACACGTAGACCAGCGCAGCTCCGCGCAGCAGACTCTCCTGCGGGATACCGAGCCTCACTTGCTGGCCAACCCGCACCTCGGCGGTCAGCCTGACCCGCAAGCGGGGAGCTTTCAGGGGAAATGCCTTGGCCACGGTGCCGGTACCGCAGTTGGATTGCTGCTGACAACCACTGCAGGCGGAGCGACGCTCGCACTCCACCCAGGCATGGTCACCCTCAATGGCCACCACGGTCGCCAGCTCTTCACTCATCTCATTCACGGCAACACCTCGGGTTCACACAATCAGGGGATCTGACCACGACTCGCCACGCTCGGCAAGCGGGGAAGAACCCCGCATCCCCCGTTACTGCACCGCTTCGTTGCGGGCCAGCGGCTGGACCGACTCGGCGATACGCTTGGCGGTCTCGGCCGGCACCTCACCGACCACGGTGATCTCGACCCCCACCTCGTTGACATAGCTCACCAGCGAAGTCGCCCCCTGGCGGATCAGCTGCTGGCGCACCGCCTGCTTGGGATCAACCCGGGAGACGTAGACCGAGAGATCCACCAGCCCGTCGGAGAGCATCATGTAATCCACCGGCATACTGGTGGTCACCAGCTGGTGCCGGTCTTGCGACAGCACCTTGAAGCCATCGGGCAACCAGGTGATCTGCCAGTTCAACTGCTGTTGCGGTGCTGGATAGGCATCCTCCAGTGCAAGCGCTGGAGGCTGCTTGCTGTTTGCCAGCCTAACCAACCAGGGGGACGGTTTCTGTTGCAATTGCAAATCAACTCCCAGCACCTGCTCCACCAAACTGCCCTCCCGCTCCACCATATCGACTCGCAGCAACAGGTGACTACGCTCGTCAATCCAGAGTACAAAACCATATTTGTCAGCTTCTTTGGGCACTAATCTGACGACTTGAGTGACCTCGCCAGCCACCCGGCTACGGCCAGCCAGCACAGGATCATAACTCTCCAGCACCTGTGCCAGCGGCATCTTTACCAGGGTCGACCAGATACCGGGGAAGCGGGCATCCTTCAAGGTGTAGGGGTCATGGCTGTTCTCGAAAAAGGTGAACTCGTTCTGACGCTGGAGATACTCGATGGCCTTGCCGTCAAGGTAACTGAGGTGGGCTACCTCCTTACCATCAATCACGGCATGGCTGATCCGGATCGGCTCAAGACGCCCCTGACGGGCCTTGACCATAGACAACTCGAAATTCTGTTGCTGCACGGCACTCTGCATCTGCTGCAACAAGGCCTCGGCCGACTTGTCGTCGGCCGAGGCCTTGGCGCTGATCAGCAGGAGAGAGGCCAGCAAAATACGGCTGTACTGGCGCACGTTTATATCCCTGACAACTCGTTATTGTTGGATCTGTCTGTCTTGCAACAGGCGCTGCTGTAACTGGTGATCACGCAGGAAGGCATTGATACGTTCACGCTGCTCCTGCATCTGCTGTTCGGTCATTCCCTGTTGCGGCCGAACGCGGTTACCCTCTTGCGGATAGTGGACGCTCACTGGCGCAGCACTGCCACCGATAGGTATGGTATTGAGCACAGGGTTGTTCGGTACGCCGTCCTGACCCTGGTACTGTTGCACCCCGAAAATCACGGCCGCGGCCACAGAGGCTGCGATGGCATATTGTCCCAGCTGCTGGCCGACCCGACGAAACAGGGGCACCACATTGTTGGAATCTGTCTTGATCGGTGCAACGACCGGTTGTACCACCGACGCAGTCTCAACCGGCTTGGGTGCCAGTATGGTGGGCTCATCTTCCAGTGCAGCCATGATGCTGTCACTGAGATCCAGTTGCAGATTGACCGGCAGGTCACCCCGCATGGCATCGCCGATCAGGTGGTAACGACCCCAGGTAGCTTGCAAGTCGGAGTCCATCTCCAGCTCGTTCAGTACCTCTACGTCACTCAGGTCACCATCCATCAGGGCAGAGATTTGCTCTTTATTTGCCATAAGTTAACCCGTCTTTCCCCAGTTAATTCTCGATCAGAGGTTGCAGCTTTTTATCGATTGCTTCCCTCGCCCGGAAGATACGGGATCTGACCGTACCCACAGGGCAATCCATGATTTCGGCAATCTCTTCATAGCTCAGCCCTTCCAGTTCGCGAAGGGTGATCGCTGTCCTCAGGTCTTCCGGCAATGCCTCTATGGCTGAAAACACGGTGCGTTTGATCTCGTCAGTCAGCGCCAGGTTTTCGGGGGTTGAGACCTCTTGCAAGGCTTCACCACCGCCATAAGACTCCGCTTCGTCAGCCTCCACATCACTGCTGGGCGGCCTGCGCCCCTGGGAGGTCAGATAATTCTTCGCCGTGTTCACGGCAATTCGGTACAACCAAGTGTAAAAAGCACTCTCGCCACGGAATGTCGGCAATGCCCGGTAGGCTTTTATGAAGGCCTCTTGTGCCACATCGGGCACATCGCCGGGATTGTTGACATACCTGGCAACCAAGTTGACCACCTTTTGCTGGTATTTTTTTACCAACAGGTTGAAAGCTGCTTTATCGCCGCGCTGGACCCGTTCAACCAGTTGTTCGTCCAGTAGATTCTGGTCGCTCATCAGAGCCGTAAAACCCCCATCAGGTTATCGTTCTTCTTTTCCGGCCCTTCCTAAGCGCACAAGTTCAGACAGGGAGAATCAGAGAAAGTTCGCTTCAATTGAAAAAAATGTGATGCAGGCTGCATCCTCGCCCTCGCTTGGGCTACCATGGTGCCAGTTCTTAATCCAGGCCAATGATACTTATGAAAGCAAGTGTTGAATACCTTTGCGATGTACTGATCATTGGCAGCGGTGCCGCTGGTTTGTCCCTCGCGTTGCGATTGGCAGACCACGCCAAAGTCCTGGTTCTGAGCAAGGGGCCCATCAGTGAAGGGGCCACTTTCTATGCGCAAGGAGGCATCGCTGCCGTTTTCGACGAAACCGACAGCATCGAATCCCACGTGAGCGACACACTCAACGCCGGGGCAGGGTTGTGTGACCCGGCCGTGGTCGAGTTCACCGCCCGCCACGCCCGCGAGTCCATCCAGTGGCTCATTCAGCAGGGGGTCCCCTTCGATCAGGAGGAGAATGCCGAGGGCGAGTCCCAATACCACCTCACCCGGGAAGGGGGCCACAGCCATCGCCGCATCTTCCACGCGGCGGATGCCACCGGCAAGGCGGTACAGCTCACCTTGATCGATCAGGTGCGCGCTCACCCCAACATCCAGCTGATGGAGCGCTTCAACGCGGTCGACCTCATCACCACCCGCAAGCTCGGCCTGCCGGGCAACAAGGTGCTGGGCGCCTACGTCTGGAACCGCAACGCCGAGCAGGTCGAGGTGATCCGCGCCCGCTTCGTGGCACTGGCCACCGGCGGTGCTTCCAAGGTCTACCAGTACACCTCCAACCCCGATGTGAGCTCTGGCGATGGCATCGCCATGGCGTGGCGGGCCGGCTGCCGGGTGGCGAACCTGGAGTTCAACCAGTTCCACCCCACCAGCCTGTTCCACCCGGATGATCCCAACTTCCTGCTGACCGAAGCACTGCGTGGCGAGGGGGCCTATCTGCGCCGCCCGGACGGCAGCCGCTTTATGCCGGAGTTTGACGAGCGGGCCGAACTGGCGCCACGCGATATCGTCGCTCGCGCCATCGACCACGAGATGAAGCGGCTCGGGGCGGATTGCATGTATCTGGATATCAGCCACAAACCGGCCGATTTCATCATCAAGCACTTCCCGACCATTTATGAGCGCTGCCTTGCGGTCGGTATCGACATCACCAAGGAACCGATGCCCATCGTCCCAGCCGCCCACTACACCTGTGGCGGAGTGATGATCGACAGCAACGGCCAGACCGATATTCCCGGCCTCTACGCCATCGGTGAAGTGACCTACACCGGGCTGCACGGTGCCAACCGCATGGCCTCCAACTCCCTGCTGGAATGCGTGGTCTATGCCCATCAGGCGGGGGCCGACATTCTGGCCAAGCTGCCGATGAGTGTGGAGCCGCCGCGCCTGCCGGTGTGGGACGAGAGCAAGGTGGAAGATTCCGACGAACTGGTGGTGATCCAGCACAACTGGCACGAGCTGCGGTTGATGATGTGGGACTACGTGGGGATAGTGCGTACCAACAAACGCCTGGCCCGCGCCAAGCGCCGCATCGACCTGCTCAAGCAGGAGGTGCAGGAGTACTACGCCAACTTCCGCGTCTCCAACAACCTGCTGGAGCTGCGCAACCTGCTGCAGGTGGCCGAGCTTATCGTCAACTGCGCTCTGCAGCGCAAGGAGTCCCGCGGCCTGCACTACAACCTGGATTATCCGGATATGCTGCCGGACTCCAAACCGACCGTGCTGACCCCGGAGCGGGATTAATCCCCTTCCCGCAAAGCGTTACAGCAATCAGTGACCCCGCCCCGGCGGGGTCACTTGTTTTCAACCGCTTTTCAGCCATAAAAAGAGTGCCGCCAACCACATGGCAGCAGCTTATCGCGCTAAATCAGCGCATGGTCATCACGGGAAGCAGGGGTCAGCGCCGGGATGGCAGAAAGTGGATGGCTCGCGCCAGCAGGCGGTAATGTTCGGGGGGAAGGGCGTCGGAGAAGAGCCACAGTTGTCGTGGCGACACGGCTCCACTCTCTTGCGGCTCGGGGCAAAGCACCAGCCTGAGCACACCGGGCAGAATGCGGCTTTTCTTGCCGAGCTGATAGCGACGCCCTTGCCACTGCAGCCACTGGCCATCCCAAACAAGCTCCAAAGGAGGCTCGACGAGCGTCCGCCAGCTCAGCCAAAGCGCCACCAGCCAGATGGGCAGCAACAGGGCCCACTGCCAACCGGTAATCAGGCCAGCCACCGGCCAGAGCAACAACAGAAAGAGGGCCACCAACAGATATCGCTGATGGCGGGAGGGGTGAACCGTCATGATCACCCGCTCCACGGTATTACCCCTGGCGATCGTGACGAGCCTGATTACGCTCCAGGATCATCTTGATCATCGTGGCGAAAGCTGGATCACTCGGGATGGCATGACCCATGGTCCAACGGAACAAGTCCGGATCATCGCTCTCCAGCAAGCGGATAAAGGTCTGCTGATCGGCTTCGCTCAGGGAGTCGAACTCGTGTTCGAAAAAGGGCATAAAAACAACATCCAGCTCGAGCATGCCACGGCGGCAGGCCCATTTCAGACGGGATTTTTCAACTGGGCTCAACATGGAACTCTCCTTACAAAGACCCGAGGATGGTACCAGCTGGATTTTCCGGCTGACAAACATTAGTTACGTCTTTACCATGCAGGTCACATACTTTCTCTCTGGAATACCATCGTGAGCCTGCAACCCCCTGTATTTCCTGCCGAGCCGACCCGCTTCGCCCTGACCAAGATAGCCATCACCCGACTGAGTGGTCAGGATCGCGTCAAATATCTCCAAGGTCAGGTCACCTGCGACGTCAACGCCCTGCAACCGGGGCAGAGCACGCTGGGTGGTCACTGTGATCCCAAGGGCAAACTGTGGAGCGATTTTCGCCTGCTCTGCCTTGAAGAGAGCCTGCTGCTGCTGACCAGCCCCTCGGTGCTGGAGCGCCAGCTGCCGGAGCTGAAGAAATTTGCCGTCTTCTCCAAGGTCGAGATCGCCGCCGACGAACGCCACGCCACCGGCCTAGCTGGCAAGGGTACCGATGCGTGGATCGCCGCGCAGTTTGGTCTGGAGCAAAGCGGCCTTATCGCTGGCGGCATGGCGGTGAAGATCGAACAGGATCGCTGGCTGCTGGTGAGCAGTGAGCAAGTCGATGCGCTGCCGGCGGGTGACGAATCCCTCTGGTGGGGTCTCGAGATCAAGGCCGGCCTGCCGCACATGGAGGCGGTGCATCAGGGCGAGTTCATCCCGCAGATGCTCAACCTGCAGGTGCTCGACGGCATCTGCTTCAACAAGGGCTGCTACATGGGGCAGGAGACGGTGGCTCGCGCCAAATATCGCGGCGCCAACAACCGCGCCCTGTTCCTGCTGGCGGGCACTACCGGCGAGCAGGTCGCCAGCGGCGATACCCTTGAGCTGCAACTGGGTGACAACTGGCGCCGTAGCGGCATGGTGCTCAACGCCTGGCAACAGGCCGGGCAGGTGTGGCTCACCGCCGTGCTACCAAAAGATACCGAGGCTGACGCCCAATTCCGCCTCAAGCAGGACGAAGGCTCCCGCCTCACCCTGCAACCCCTGCCTTACGCCCTGACCGAGTAAGGTCGGCTAGCGAGGCACCCGCGCCAGCAGTGCCTCCTTCAGCCAGCGCCCCGCCTGCCCCAGCGGGCGGGCGCGATGCCACTGCAACTCCAGCGCCAGCGCGTGGCTGGCGATAAAGTCCGGCTCCAGCACCACCACTTCACCCCGCTTCAGCGGCTGATGCAGCAGAAATTCCGGAATGGCGGACCAGCCAAGACCCCGTTTGACCAGCTCCAGTACCCCGAGATCCCCCTCGACCCACCACACCTGAGCCGAGATGCGAAAACGCTGGCGCTCGCTCCCTTCCCGTCGGCCGGTCACCATCAGCTGGCGTGCCCCCTGCAGATCGACCTCCCGCAGCGGCTGCTTGCGGGCCAGCGGATGATCCGGTGACACCACCAGCGGCATGGTCACCTCCCCCAGCGAATGGGCGACAATCTCTCTCTGGGGATGCACCTTCTGATAACTGATGCCGAGCTGGGCCCGGCCGGTCACCAGCATCTCGGTCACATCCTCCATCAGCGGGAAGAGCAGCTCCAGCTCCACTGTCGGGTAACGAGTGGCGAACGCCTCCAGCAGGGTGCCGAGCCAGGGGAGGTGGGAGTCATCATCGATGGCCAGGGTGAGGCGCGTCTCCACCCCGGCCGCCAGCTCTCCGGCAATGGATTGCAACCGTTCACTCTGCGCCAGCAGGATCCCCGCCTCCTGCACCATGCGGGCCCCCGCCTCCGTCAGCTGCGGATAGCGGCCGCTGCGGTCAAACAGGGTGAGCGCCAGATCGATCTCCAGATTGGCGATAGCGCTGCTCACTACCGACTGTGCCTTGCCCAGCTTGCGGGCGGCAGCGGAAAACGAGCCGGTTTCGGCGGCCGCCAGCAAGATCCTCAGTTGTTCCAGTGATGGCGTCATCTTGTTGCCCTCCGGCAAGCCCTCTCACCCATCTATTTTAGCGATGGATACCAACATGAATCTATCGCAAAAGTTCTATAGATTAACCTGCAATTCGTGAATGAACCTGATTGAGAGAGTGACTTATGCGTACCCGTAACGATCGCCTGCGCCATGCCATTGGCTTTGAATTCATTGGCCTGCTGATTGCCGCCCCGCTGGCCAGCTGGGTTACCGGGGTCGGGCTCAACCATATGGGCCCGCTGGCACTGTTCTTCTCGGTGCTGGCCACCGTCTGGAACTACATCTACAACATCGGGGTCGACAAGCTGCTGCTCAAATATCAGGGCCATACCCACAAAACACTGTGGCAACGGGTGCTGCATACCTTCGGCTTTGAGGGCGGTCTGCTGATCGTCGCGCTGCCGGTCATGTCCTGGTGGCTGAGCGTCAGCATGCTGGAGGCGCTGGTGCTGGATCTGGGCTTCGTCGTCTTCTACCTGATCTATGCCTTCGTCTACAACTGGGGCTATGACAAGGTGTTCCCCATCCCCCGCGAAGTGCCACACGGCATACCACAAGAGGCTCGCTAAGGCACGAATCAGTTGGATTGAAACCGAGAAGTGAAGGTCAACAAGGGAAGGCAACAGAAGAAACGACACGGCCCCATCATGGCAGACATGATGGGGCCGCAAGAGGGGTCAGCGCTGGCAGGCCGGCTGATTCAGAGGTAAGGATTCAGGCCTGCCCGTCGCTCAAGCCCGGGCCTTGAGCTCTTCGCCGCTCTCGTCAGTTGCGACAGCCTCTTCAGGCTGCGCCTGAGCGGCCTGCAGCGCTTCCAGCTCGCTCTGATAATCGCTCAGGATCTGCTGGGCAACCGCCATATCTCCCTTGTGTTTGCGCTCGAACAGATGGTGCTGCACCACGCCGTTGAGATACTCCACCGTGATGGGCTGATCAAGGGTTCCCATCAACTCCTCTTTCTCCAGCTCGGCATTGATTTCATCGGCGGTAGTGCGCAACAGCCCGGCCAATTGAACCAACATGCGGCGCTCACCTTCGCGCAGCAGGCTCAACATGCGGTTTCTCTGCTGCTCATTCTGTTGGGTCATACATATCCTTACGTCAATTGGGAACAAGCCCGCCCATTCTGCCCTGTCCCCATGACAGCGTCTATCTCATGCCCCCCACAAATTTTTAGCGCTGGCTCACAAATGGCTACAGATGCTATTTGAAGCGGCTCTGGGGTATAGTAGCCGCTGATTTTCGGGCGCTTTTTACCTTCATCCGCATAGACAAGGGATGACACGGCAAGGGCGCCTACCCGGTTTACCCCAACGAGGTGAAGATCCGCTTTATGACCGACGCCATTGTGGTGCTCTGCACCTGCCCAGACCAAACCCGTGCCGACCTTCTCTGCGAACAGTTGCTGAACCAGCGGCTGGCCGCCTGCATCAATCAGCTGCCGGGCGTCACCTCCGTCTATCGCTGGCAAGGCAAGGTGGAGCGCACCACCGAGATCCAGCTCATCATCAAATCCCGCCAGTCGCGCTTTACCGAGCTGCAGGCATGCATTCAAGCCCATCATCCCTATGATGTGCCCGAGCTACTGGCCCTGCCGGTGAGTGGCGGACTGCCCGCCTATCTCGACTGGCTGAATGAGGAGACCTCATGACGCTCACCCGCCTGCTCTCTCCTCTGCTGCTCTGTGCCCTGTTGATGACGACAGTGGGCAGCTCCCCGGCCCACGCCAGCGGCTCCGATCTGCTCAGCTCGCTGGGCATTGAGGCCAATGCCAAGCCCAAATTTTTGCAGGTCGATGAGGCCTTTCAGATCGAAAGCGAACAGCGCGGCGATCAGTTGCTGCTGACCCTCCACATCGCCGACGATTACTACCTCTATCGCCACAGCCTGCATTTCAAGGGGAACAACCTCAGCTTCAGCGAGCCGACCCTGCCAGAGGGGACCGAGCATGAGGATGACTTCTTCGGCAAGACCCGGGTCTACTACCAGCAGGTGAGCATCGCGGTGCCGCTAAAGGAGGTGGGGGAAAACGCCACCCTGCGGGTGCGCTATCAGGGCTGTACCGACGGCCTCTGCTACCCGCCGACTGACAAGCTGATCGATGTGGCCCCGCTGGTCACGGCAACCACAACGTCCACTGCTGAAACGGCACAAAGCGTCGCATCTGTGAGCCAGCAAGATCAGCTGGCCGCCGCCCTCAGCCATCAGGGGTTCTGGCTCAGCATCGTCGCCTTCTTCGCACTGGGGCTGGGGCTCGCCTTCACCCCCTGCGTCTTCCCCATGTACCCGATCCTGACCGGCATCATCGCCGGTGCCGGTCATCGCCTCTCCACCGGCCGTGCCTTCCTGCTCTCTCTGGTCTATGTGCAGGGGATGGCGGTCACCTACACCCTGCTGGGGCTGGTAGTGGCCTCGGCGGGTCTGAAATTCCAGGCGGCGCTGCAACACCCCTATGTGCTGATCGGTCTATCGGTGATGTTCGTGCTGCTGGCCCTCTCCATGTTCGGGCTCTACACCCTGCAACTGCCGAGCAGTTTGCAAACCCGTCTCTCCGGCCTCTCCAACCGCCAGCAGGGGGGCTCTGTGGTCGGGGTCGCCATCATGGGGATGATCTCCGGACTGGTCTGCTCCCCCTGCACCACGGCGCCGCTCTCGGGGGCGTTGATCTACGTGGCCCAGAGCGGCGATCTCTGGCTCGGCGGCGCCGCGCTCTATGCGCTCTCACTGGGGATGGGCCTGCCACTGCTACTGCTCGGCACCTCGGGTGGCAAGCTGCTGCCCAAGGCGGGCGCCTGGATGGATGTGATCAAGCAGCTGTTTGGCTTCGCCCTGCTGGCGGTGCCCATCCTGCTGCTGTCACGACTCTGGAGTGATCAAGTTACTACCCTCGCCTGGCTCGCCTGGGGGCTGCTGCTGTGCGGCTATCTCTATCACCACAACCAGCACCAACCCCACTCGGTGGCCAAAAGCGTACGCGGTTTCGTGCTGTTGCTGGCGATGATCAGTGCCGTGGTGGTGGGCAAGGATCTGCTGCAACCGGCCGCCCCTGCTGCCGTCACGGCGGATGCCAGTCAAACGGCGCCGCAGTTTGTCCGCATCAAGACCCTGGATGATCTCAAGGTGCAGCTGGCCGCCGCCCGCGGCAAGCCGGTTCTGCTCGACCTCTACGCCGACTGGTGCGTCGCCTGCAAGGAGTTTGAACACAAGACCTTCAGCGACCCCGCGGTGCGGGAGCGCTTCAGCCAAATGGTGCTGCTGCAGGCGGATGTCACCGCCAACGACGATGCCGATATCGAACTGCTCAACAGCCTCAATGTACTGGGGCTGCCGACCCTCATCTTCTTCGACCGCGAGGGCAAGGAGCTGACAGGCCAGCGGGTCACCGGTTTTATGGGGCCGACCGAGTTTCTGGGCAAACTTGATCAGCTACGCTGACCAACGGCGCCCCTGTCGACAGGCAGGGGCCGCCTCATGCGTTACGCACTGATTTTTCTGGCAATCCCTTGTATATGACCGGCAGCATGGCAGAATTTGCCCTTCGATTGTCTCGCCCGTCCGGAGTTTTGATGAAAAAGTGGTTCATCCCCCTGCTAGCCCTCTGGCTTTATGGCTGCAGTGCAGGGCCCGGTGAAGAGGATATCCGGAGCCAAGTTACCGCTAAGTTGCTGGCCGAGACAGACGCCAACCTGTTCGATATCAGCGACTTCACCATCCTCGGCAAGGAGGAGCGGATGGAGGGGGTCTATCTGGTCAAGGTAAGTTACCAGCTCCACTTCAAGCAGGGACTCGATCAGTTGCAGGTGTTGCACGACGAGGATCTGGTCTACGACCGGGTTGGCCCCTTCCAGCAGGAGATGGGGCTGATGGAGCTCGAGCGCAAATATGGCGAGTTCGAGGCGGGCCAGGTGCTGCCACAAGAGGCCGAGGTGTGGATGATGAAGGACGAACAGGGGTGGCGGCTGGCGGAACCGGCCCAATAAAGCGCTTTCCGCCCCTTATGCTCTGCAACGGCGAGGCTGCCGTTGCCAACCAGCTCAAACCTGGGTATCGACCCGATACCCTTTTCGCTCTGCAGGTTCGTTCGGCAGCTTGCTGGCCAACCCTGACAGCACCTCCTTGAGGGTTACCCCTCTCTCTGCCGCACCGCTGCTCTCCAGCAGCTTGGTCAGCTGGCTCTGCAAGGGATTGACCGCTTCGATCTCGGCTCCTTGCTCGCTCTCTTTTTCCTGTCCGCCCTGTTGCTCCAGCGTCTCCAGCAGGCGCTCCAGATCCCGCTTGAGCGGGTTTTCGCTGCTGTCGGCGATGGCGAGTTTGCGCTGTTCCTGCTCTTGCCGCTGTTGTTGCTGCAATGCCAGCTGTTGCTCCTGCTGCTGTTGCAGGGAGCCCATCATGGTGTTGATGAACGCTTCCAGCGAATCCCTGATTGAAACAGTGCCACCGCCGCTGCTCTCCCCTTGGGATGACAGCCCCAGCTCATCCAGCACAGCGCCAAGGTCGCGCACCAGGCTGTCACTGCCCGTTGATGGTGAAGTTGCAGCCCGCTCCTGTGCCTGCACAGCGGGAGAACCCTGCCGTTGCGACAGCGGGCTCAGCCCGCCTGACGCGACTACATTTATCTCCATCTTGGTCCTCCTCCCCCCGTCTTCGGCCCTTTCTCGGCGAATATTGCGGCAATCTGACAACACCTTGGCAGATAACCGCTCTCACACCTAAAAGATAGCGCCAATCGGACGAGATTGGCGCGAATGCATCTTTTGGTCTATCGGGCGGAACGATAGTGCCAACCCGCTATAAACAAGGGCTGGCAAGGGGGCTTCGTTCAGCCAGCACTGCACAGGCTGACAATCAGAGTCAGAGGATATCCTTCATCCGGTGCCACAGCATACCCAAAGCCAGCAACGGAGAGCGCAGCGCCGGGCCGCCGGGGAAGGTGATATGGGGCACGCTGGCAAAGAGATCGAAACCCCGGCTCTCGCCGCAGATCGCCTCGGCCACCAGCTTGCCCGCCATATGAGTGGCGTTGAGGCCGTGACCCGAATAGGCCTGGGCGTAGAGCACGTTGGGGTGTTCCTTCAAGCGACCAATCTGCGGCAGCCGGTTGGCGCCGATCCCGATCATGCCGCCCCACTGAAACTCGATGGCGGTGCCAGCCAACTCGGGGAAGACCCGCAACAACTTGGGCAACATAAAGGCCTTGATATCCTTCGGGTCTCGCCCCGAATAGTTGCAAGCGCCGCCAAACAGCAGGCGACCGTCGGCTGAGAGGCGGTAGTAGTCGAGCGCCACGTTCTGATCGCATACCGCCATGTTTTGCGGCAGCAGGTGCTGGCGCAAGCGGCGATCGAGCACCTCGGTGGCGAGGATATAGGAGCCGGCCGGCAGCACCCGCCCCCCCAGCTCCGGATTGAGGTCGTTGAGATAGGCGTTGCAGCCGATCACCAGATAATCGGCAGTGACCCGGCCGTGGGCGGTGGTCACCTCCACCTGCTTGCCGTACTCGATATGGGTCACTCTGGAGTGTTCAAACAGGGAGACCCCGAGGCTGGCGGCGGCACGTGCCTCGCCGAGCGCCAGATTGAGGGGATGGAGATGGCCGGAGCCCATGTCGATGAGGCCGCCGATATAGCGATCCGACCCCACCACGCTATGGATATCTTCACGCGGCACCAGCTTCAACTCGTGCTCATACCCCAGACTCGCCAGATGGTCGAGCTCCTCTTCGAAGCCGGCCAGATGACGCTGACGGGTCGCGAGGTCGCAGTAGCCCCAGGTAAGATCGCAGTCGATATTGAAGCGTTCGACCCGCTCGCGCACCAGCTGCACCGCCTCCAGCCCCATCAGGTCGAGTTCGCGCACCCCATCCTCACCAATCCAGCGGGCAAACTGGCTGGTATCGTGGCCGATACCGCGAATAAGCTGACCGCCGTTGCGCCCCGACGCCCCCCAGCCGATGCGGTTGGCCTCCAGCAGCACCACCTTGTAGCCCGCATCAGCCAGATTGATGGCGGTGTTGAGGCCAGTAAAACCGCCGCCGATAATGCAGACGTCAGCCTTGTGCTCCCCCTCCAGCTCGGGCCACTGTTGCGGGTCGTTACGGGTGGCCGCGTAGTAGGAGGCGACGTGCTCCTGATATCCGTTGTGCTTTCCTGCCTGCATACTCAGCATCCTGCCTTGGTTGCAAATTGTTTAATAAAATAAGCAAAGTTGTTTCGATAATACCCAGTTCCTCCTCCACTCACCAACCTGTGCGGATCACAGAAATGCAAAAGGCGCCCCGAAGGGCGCCTTTTCATGCAATCAAGGTGCTGTAACGAATTACAGTACGTCGATGGCGTTCAGGTCGGAGAATGCTTTCTCCAGACGAGCGATCATGGAAGTCTGGCCTTCACGCAGCCATACGCGCGGATCGTAGTACTTCTTGTTCGGCTTGTCGGCGCCTTCCGGGTTGCCCAGCTGGCCTTGCAGGTAAGCTTCGTTCTTCTTGTAGAAGTTCAGCAGACCTTCCCAAGTTGCCCACTGGGTGTCGGTGTCGATGTTCATCTTCACTACGCCGTAGGAGATGGACTCGCGGATCTCTTCCAGAGTGGAACCTGAACCACCGTGGAATACGAAGTCCAGAGACTTGGCTGGAACGCCGAACTTCTCGGAAACGTACTTCTGGGAAGCGTCCAGAATGGACGGGGTCAGTTTGACGTTACCCGGCTTGTATACACCGTGTACGTTGCCGAAGGAGGCTGCGATGGTGAAACGCGGGCTGATCTTGGACAGACGCTCGTAAGCGTAGGCAACATCTTCCGGCTGGGTGTACAGAGCGGACTGATCCATGTGGCTGTTGTCGACGCCGTCTTCTTCGCCACCGGTGCAACCCAGTTCCAGCTCCAGAGTCATGTTCATCTTGGCCATGCGGGTCAGGTACTCGCAGCAGATGTCGATGTTCTCTTCCAGAGACTCTTCGGACAGATCCAGCATGTGGGAGGAGAACAGCGGCTTGCCGGTTTCAGCAAAGTGCTTCTCGCCCGCTTCCAGCAGACCGTCGATCCACGGCAGCAGCTTCTTGGCAGCATGGTCGGTGTGCAGGATTACCGGCACGCCGTAGGCTTCGGCAACAGCGTGAACGTGCTTGGCACCGGAGATGGCACCCAGGATGGCAGCTTTCTGACCTTCCAGCTTCAGACCCTTACCGGCGGTGAACACGGCACCACCGTTGGAGAACTGAACGATAACCGGTGCTTTAACCTTGGCGGCAGCTTCCAGTACGGCGTTAACGGAGTCGGTACCAACGCAGTTTACGGCCGGCAGAGCGAAGCCGTTCTCTTTAGCGATGGCGAACACTTTCTGAACGTCATCACCAGTGATCACGCCGGGTTTTACGAAGTCGAAAATTTTCTTAGACATGTTTAATCGTCCTGTCTCGTATGCCGTTAATAAAAAATGGGGGGTTCATCATGAACCGGCACAGCGGGCACATGATAAACGAAACGGGAGGCTTTTGCCCCCCGTTCCGGGTCAATTAGGCTTTGGCGCGCTGTTCCAGAATCTCAACAGCCGGCAGAACCTTGCCTTCTACGAACTCCAGGAAGGCGCCGCCGCCAGTGGAGATGTAGGAGACTTTGTCAGCGATGCCGAACTTGTCGATGGCAGCCAGGGTGTCACCACCGCCAGCGATGGAGAAGGCCGGAGAAGCAGCGATGGCTTCAGCGATAACCTTGGTGCCTTCAGCGAACTGGTCGAACTCGAACACGCCAACCGGGCCGTTCCACAGGATGGTCTTGGCGTTCATGATGATGTCAGCCAGAGCCTTGGCAGAATCCGGGCCGATGTCGAAGATCATGTCGCCGTCGGTCACATCGTTAACAGACTTGATAGTGGCCGGAGTGGACTCGGAGAACTCAGCACCTACCACCACGTCGGTGGTCACAGGAATGTTGGTCTCGGCAGCCAGTTTCTTGGCGGTGTCGATCAGGTCGTGCTCGCACAGGGACTTGCCGACGTTGTGACCGGCAGCAGCGATGAAGGTGTTGGCGATGCCACCACCGACAACCAGCTGGTCAGCGATTTTGGAGAGGGATTCCAGAACGGTCAGCTTGGTGGAGACCTTGGAGCCGCCAACGATGGCAACCATCGGGCGCTCGGGCTTCAGCATGGCTTTGCCCAGCGCTTCCAGTTCACCCGCCAGCAGCGGGCCGGCACAAGCGACCGGAGCGAACTGAGCCACACCGTAGGTGGAGCCTTCGGCGCGGTGAGCAGTACCGAACGCATCCATTACAAAGACGTCACACAGGGCGGCGTATTTTTTGGCCAGCTCTTCGGTGTTCTTCTTCTCGCCTTTGTTGAAGCGGCAGTTTTCCAGCACAACCAGCTCACCGGCAGCGACTTCTACGCCATCCAGGTAATCCTTGGCCAGGCGAACCGGGCAGGACAGAGCGTCTTTCAGATAGTTGACAACCGGAGCCAGGGAGAATTCTTCGTTGTATTCACCCTCGGTCGGACGACCCAGGTGGGAGGTGATCATCAGCTTGGCGCCTTTTTCCAGAGCCAGCTTGATGGTCGGCAGAGTCGCAACGATACGTGCATCGGAGGTGACCTTGCCGTCTTTTACCGGCACGTTCAGGTCAGCACGGATCAGAACGCGTTTACCCGCCAGATCCAGGTCAGTCATCTTGATAACAGACATATTCAGTCCTCTATATTTTCAGGTAATGTTAAAAACAGTAACCTATTCGCCCGGGGCAGGCTCAGCCTGCGGCCATCATGGCCCGGGTGGTATCCAGCATCCGGTTTGCGAAGCCCCATTCGTTATCGCACCACATCAACATCTTGACGAGGTTGGCATCGCTCACCCGGGTCTGAGTACCATCAATGATGCAGGAGTGTGCATCATGATTGAAGTCTACGGAGACCAGAGGTTCTTCCGTGTAATCCAGAATACCGTGTAATGTACCTCTGGATGCCCGTTGCAGGGCTTGATTTACGTCACTAACTGTCACTTTTTTACGAACAGTAATACTGAGATCCATCGCTGTTACATTGATGGTCGGCACCCGCACCGCGATCGCCTCGAACTTGCCGGCGAAGTGGGGCAGGATACGCTCCAGCCCCTTTGCCAGCTTGGTATCCACCGGAATGATGGACTGACTGGCAGCGCGGGTTCGGCGCAAGTCACTGTGGTAGGCATCGATGACTTGCTGATCATGCATGGCCGAATGAATTGTCGTAATAGTACCACAATTTATCTCGAATTCTCGATGCAATGTTTCAATCACCGGCACCACGCAGTTGGTGGTACAGGAGGCGTTGGAGACGATCCGCTCGCACCCCGTCAGCACCTGATGGTTGACCCCGTAGACCACGGTGGCATCCACATCCGCATCCGCCGGGTGGGAGAAGAGCACCTTACCCGCCCCCGCCGCCAGATGCAGCTCGGCATCGGCCCGCGAGCCGAATACCCCGGTGCAATCGAGCACCACATCGACTCCCAGCGCCCGCCACGGCAGCTTTGACGGATCCCGCTCGGCAAACAGGGAGATGAGATCCTCCCCCACCAGCATGCTGTTACCCGCCAGTTGCACCGGATGGTGGAAGCGACCGTGACTGGTATCGTAACGGGTCAGGTGCACCATGGCCTCGGGGGCCGCCAGCTCGTTGATGGCGACGATCTTGATGGTCTTGTCGCGCCCGCTTTCATAGAGGGCTCGCAACACGTTGCGACCGATCCGCCCGTAACCATTGATGGCAATCTTGATCATCGAGAATCCGTTTCCTTGAACCAGCAACAGGGCGGCGCACCGGCCCCCCGGGAGACCCGGCTACGACAGCAGGGCCTCCTTGAATTCACCGCGGGCCAGCAGTGCGGCCCCGAATACCCCGGCACTGTCGCCAAGGGCAGGAGCAATAATGGGGGCACTGAAACGGGGATTAAAGAGGAAGGGCAAAATTGTCTGCCGTCCGGCGCTGTAAAGGCTCTGCACATTGCCCACCCCGCCGCCGATGACGATCACGTCCGGGTCGAGAATGTTGACGACGTTGGCCAGCGCCTGACCAAACAGCAGATGCAGCCGGTCGATGGTGAGCTTGGCCACATGATCATGGGCGGTGGCAGCCGCGATTTGCGCCAGCGAGAGACGACGCTTGGCCTTGGCCTCGTACCAGGCCTCCAGCGCCGGCCCACTGATCAGGGTCTCGACGCAGCCGCGTTTGCCGCAGTAGCACTCGGGACCATCGGGGGAGAGCACATTGTGACCCCACTCGCCGGCGATGCCATGATGACCGTTGAGAATGCGGCCGTTGATGACGATGCCGGAGCCGACCCCGGTGCCCATGATGATGCCGAACACCACTTTCGCATCGGGGTGGTGCTGGCGCACCGCCCCCAGATGAGTTTCTGCCAGCGCGAAGCAGTTGGCGTCGTTGGCGATCAGCACCGGCACGCCCAGCTTGCGCTCCAGATCTTCCTTGAACGGCTTGCCATTGAGCTCGGTGGTGTTGCAGTTCTTCATCAGGCCGGTCTGTGGATCCCGCGCCCCCGGCGTGCCCATGCCGATGACGGTTGGGCGCTGGCCAATCTTCGCGGCACACTCAGCTACCAGCTTGGCGATCTGGCCGATCATGTGCTCATAACCGCCAGCCCGCTCGGTGGGAATGCGGTGGCGCAGCAGCACCTCATCGCCATCCAGCACCACGCATTCACACTTGGTACCGCCAAGATCGATACCCCAATCCAGTGACTTGCTGCTCATCTTGCCTCCTGCACTGGCGCCACGCACTCGTCGTCGCGACGCCTTTTAAAATGTAAAACGGGGCCTGACGGCCCCGGATTTCAATCAGTTTCTCTTCGCTCGCCCCGGCCTTAGCGGCCGTGGTACTGGGCGGAGAGCTCGTGTACCGCGTTGACGAACACACCAGCGTGTTCCGGGTTCACATCCTGATGGATGCCGTGGCCGAGGTTGAAGACATGGCCATTACCGTGACCGAAACCGGCCAGAATGGAGGCGACCTCTTCACGGATGCGAGCCGGGGTGGCGTAGAGCATGGAGGGATCCATGTTGCCCTGCAGCGCCACCTTGTCACCGACCCGACGCTTGGCGTCGGCGATATCGGTGGTCCAGTCCAGACCCAGCGCATCGCAACCAGTGGCGGCGATCTGCTCCAGCCACTGACCGCCGTTCTTGGTGAACAGGGTGACCGGCACGCGGCGACCGTCGTGCTCGCGGATCAGGCCATCGACAATCTTGTGCATGTACTGCAGGGAGAAGTCGCGGTAATCGCGCGGGGTGAGCACGCCGCCCCAGGTGTCGAACACCATGACAGCCTGTGCACCCGCCTTGATCTGGGCGTTGAGGTAAGCAATCACGCTGTCGGCCAGCTTGTCGAGCAGCAGGTGCAGGGTTTGCGGCTCTGCGTACATCATCTGCTTGATCTTGGTGAATGCCTTGGAGCTGCCCCCCTCCACCATGTAGGTGGCCAGGGTCCATGGGCTGCCGGAGAAGCCGATCAGCGGCACTTCGCCCTTCAGCTCGCGGCGGATGGTGCGCACCGCGTTCATCACGTAGCCCAGCTCATCTTCCGGATCCGGAATGGGCAGCGCCTGCACGTCGGCCATGGAGGTGATCGGACGCTCGAAACGCGGGCCTTCACCCTGCTCGAAGTAGAGACCCAGCCCCATGGCATCGGGCACGGTCAGGATGTCGGAGAAGAGGATGGCGGCATCGAGCGGGTAGCGGCGCAGCGGCTGCAGGGTGACTTCACAGGCCAGCTCGGCATTGCGGCACAGGGACATGAAATCCCCCGCCTGGGCGCGAGTCGCCTTGTATTCCGGCAGATAGCGCCCTGCCTGGCGCATCATCCATACCGGCGTCATGTCTACATCCTGACGCAGCAAAGCGCGCAGGTATCGATCGTTCTTCAGCTCTTTCATCCCAGTTCCTGAATTCATATCACGCATAAAATGGCGGTCATAATACCACTTTGCCCAGTCAAGCGGACTGCCCAAAACGTGGCAAATGGGTGATCGGTTGCAAAGATGTGAAGGGGCGCAAACCAGAGCGCCCCGTTTTTATAAAGAAGTGCAAAAAGGTTGGCGAAAAGATAAGCGCCGTTACCCCTCGCCAGCCAGTGACAACTCGATCAGCCGCCGGGCAATGGTGCCGTGGGGCGGCAAGCGCGGCAGCCGGTCGGCGGCAAAGAAAGCGGCGGCCACCAGTTCGTCATCCTGCACCTTGATCTCGCCGCTCTCGTAGTCGGCGGTAAAGCCCATCATCAGGCTGTGGGGGAAGGGCCAGGGCTGGCTCGCCACATAGCGCACATTGCGCACCCGGATGCCGCTCTCCTCGAACACCTCCCGTGCCACGCACTGCTCGAGGTTCTCTCCTGCCTCCACAAAGCCAGCCAGCACGGTATACATGGGATCGTCCGCCTGATAGTGACGGCGATGGGCTGCCAGCAGGATCTCCGGCCCCTTGCGCACCGCCACTATGATGCAGGGGGAGATACGCGGATAGACGCTGTGGCCGTGGTGGCACACCTGCGCCCACTCCCCCGCCTTCGGGGTCATGGGGGCGCCGCACTCGCCGCAGAAACGGTGGGTGCGGCGGAAGGTGGCGAGCTGCCAGGCGCGGCCCGCGAGGCGAAAGCCCTCCTCGTCCCCCGCCACCATCAGCTGGCGTAGCGGACTCATGGCGCTCGTGTCGGCCTCATCACCCAGATCCAGCAGATAGCAGGGCAGCCCCTGCCACTCATCAAAACGCTCGAAACGGGCAGCGGCCAGCGCTGCGGGCAGGCACGCTTTACTTCCTTGTGGCACCTCTCCCTGCTGATCGAGCAGTACCAGATGATCGCCCCCCAGCACGAACCAGCGGGCTTGTTCGGTTAATGACATCAGATGACCACTCTCACTTAAGTCCAATTACACAAAGTCCAGTTAAACAGAACCCTGACCACGGCTGGCCGAGCAAAGGGCAAACGCCGCGCGAATGGCTCCCATCTTACGACCAGCACGGGTCGCTGACGACCCCGCCGAGGCCGATTGTTCCATTCGTAAAAAACGGATGGTGCAAATAAAGAGGCCGCCCGAAGGCGGCCCGCTGTTATCCGGCATCCCGTATCCAGCCTCTATCGACGCGGATCAGGCATCGCCCATCGCCAGCAGGGTGGCGTTGCCACCCACAGCCGTAGTGTTGATGGTGCGGGTCTTTTCAGTGACGAAACGGCTCAGGTAGTGCGGGCCGCCCGCCTTGGGGCCGGTGCCGGAGAGCCCTTGGCCGCCGAATGGCTGCACCCCGACCATGGCGCCGATCTGGTTGCGGTTGATGTAGACGTTGCCCACGTTGATGCGGCTCGCCAGCTCCTCCGCGTGGGATTCATTGCGGCTGTGGATCCCGAGCGTGAGGCCATAACCGGTGCCGTTGATGTCGCTGATCACCTTGTCCAGATCCCGGGTGGCGTAGCGCACTACGTGCAGGATGGGGCCGAACTGTTCCTTGGCCAGCTCGCGGATGGAGCCAATCTCCAACGCGGTCGGCTGGACGAAGTGTCCCTCCATGGTCGCAGCGGGCATCGGCGCCTGCGCAATCAGGCGAGCGCGCGACATCATGTAGGCGAGGTGAGCATCGAGACCGGCCTTGGCATCGGCATCGATCACCGGGCCGACGTCAGTGTTGTGCTCGGCCGGGTTGCCCACTTTGAGCTCCTGCATGGCGCCGGTGAGGATCTCCAGCACCCGCTCGGCGATCTCCTCCTGCAGGTAGAGCACCCGCAGGGCCGAGCAGCGCTGACCGGCGCTCTGGAAGGCGGCGCTCACCACGTCGCGCACCACCTGCTCCGGCAGGGCGGTGGAGTCAACAATCATGGCGTTTTGGCCACCAGTCTCGGCGATAAGCGGCAGGATGGCGCCATCGCGCTGGGCCAGGGTCATGTTGATGAGCTTGGCAGTCTCGGTGGAGCCGGTGAAGCAGACGCCGCCGATGCGCGGATCGGCTGTCAACTTGGCACCGACGGTGGCACCGTCACCGGGCAGCAGTTGCAGCACGTCGCCCGGAATACCGGCCTGATGGGCCAGCGTCACCGCCAGATGGGCGATAAGGCCGGTCTGCTCCGCCGGTTTGGCGATAACGGTGTTGCCGGTGGCCAGCGCAGCAGCGACCTGGCCGAGGAAAATCGCCAGCGGGAAGTTCCACGGGCTGATGCAGACAAACACCCCGCGCCCCTGCAGGAACAGCTCGTTCTGCTCGCCGGTGTAACCGGGCAGCAGGGTCGCCTGTCCCATCAGGCTGCGGGCCTGCACCGCGTAGTAGCGGCAGAAATCCACCGCTTCACGCACCTCGTCGATGCCATCTTGCAGCAGCTTGCCCGCCTCGCGGGTACAGAGGGAGACAAACTGCTCGCGGTTCGCTTCCAGCAGATCCGCCAGCTTCTCCAGCGCGGCAGCACGCTCGCTTACCGGGGTGTCACGCCAGCGCGGGAAGGCAGCGTGGGCGGATGCCAAGGCCTGCTCCACCGCCTGCTCGTCGGCCCAGTGGATCTTGCCGACGGTGAGACTCACATCCTGCGGGCTCAGCACGGTGCGTGCCTCGCTGCGTTTGAGGGTCTCGCCATCGACGATGGGGCCCGCCAGCCACTGCTTGCTCTCCAGCTCTTTCAGGCGGGCGAAGAAGGGGCGCTGGATGGAGAGGATGTTCATGTTGACGCCACTGGAGTTCTTGCGGTCGGTGAAGAGGTTCACCGGCTGCGGAATCCGGTCGTTGGCAAAGCCGGAGTAGCGCTTGAGGGTGCGCAGCGGATGCTCGGCCAGCGAATCCACCGGGGTGTTGGGGTCCACCAGCTTGTGAACGAAGGAGGTGTTGGCCCCGTTCTCCAGCAGGCGGCGCACCAGATAGGGCAGCAGATCCTTGTGGGCGCCGACCGGCGCATAGATGCGGCAGTGCAGACCGGGATTGTCGTTCAGCACGGCGTTGTGCAGCTCCTCCCCCATGCCGTGCAGACGCTGGAATTCAAACTGGCGATCACCGGCCATCTCCAGAATGCTGACCACGGTATTGGCATTGTGGGTGGCAAACTGGGGGGCGATAAAGCCGCGAGTCGGCTCGCTCAGCAGGTAGCGGGCGCAGGCGAGGTAGGAGATATCGGTGCCCGCCTTGCGGGTAAAGAGCGGGTAGCCGGGCAGGCCCGCCTGCTGGGCATATTTCAGTTCGCTGTCCCAGTAGGCGCCTTTTACCAGTCGCACCGGAATGAGGTCACCCTGCTCGCGGGCCAGCGCGGTGAGCCAGCAGAGTACCGGCAGGGCGCGCTTGGAGTAGGCCTGCACCACCATGCCGAGCTTACCCCAGCCACGGTTGGCATCGGAGCGGTAGAGCTGCTCGAACAGATCCAGCGACAGCTCGAGTCTGTCCATCTCCTCGGCGTCGATGCTGATGGCCACATCCTTGTCGCGGGCGAGACGCACCAGCCCCACCAGCCGCTCGCACATTTCGCCGAGTACCCGTTCGCGGTTGGCCACGTCATAGCGTGGATGGAGTGCCGAGAGCTTGATGGAGATGGAGGGGGCCGGGCCGCCGTCGCTGATCCGCTCGTTGCCCACCGCCTCGATGGCGTTGCGGTAATCGGTCAGATACTTGTCGGCATCCTGCATGGTCAGCGCCGATTCACCCAGCATGTCGTAGGTGTGGGTGTAGCCCAGCTCGCGGGATTTGCGGCTCGCCTTGAGCGCCTCTTTCATGTCGCGCCCCAGCACGAACTGCTTGCCCATGATCTTCATGGCGGCGTACATGGCGGAGCGCACCACCGGCTCGCCCAGCTTGTTGACCATGCGCCCCAGCAGGTTGGCCGGGTTGCCGTCGAGCTTTTTGTCGAGCTTGATAATCTTGCCGGTCAGCATCAGCCCCCAGGTGGAGGCGTTGACCAGAGTAGAATCGCTCTTGCGGAAATGAGATGACCAGTTGGCGCCGGAGAGCTTGTCCTTGATCAGGGCGTCAGCGGTCTCGGCATCGGGAATGCGCAGCAGCGCCTCGGCCAGACACATCAGGATGATCCCCTCTTGGGTATCCAGGCTGTACTCCTGCAGGAAGGCATCGATACCGTCGCCAGAGCCGCTCTCCTTGCGCACCTTGGTCACCAGAGTACGGGCACGCTGGGTCACCTGCTCCAGCGAGGCGCCATCTCCCGGCAGCATGGCCGACAGTTCGGCCAGATAGGCATTTTCATCCACCACGTAGTTTTGGGTGATGGCTTCGCGCAGGGCGGCCAGATCGGAGGGGATATAGTCAGCGGCAAGCACTTGAGTAGCTTTGAACATATGGGGTCTTCCTGTACGCCCTAAGGCTGATATCGACAAAGGCGGTCGCACCGCCGAAACGCCGACAATGTATACAATATCCTCCCCTATATGAAATGAATTTGTTGCCACTCCTTAACAAAGATCGCTAATTCACCTCATTTATTCCCTTTTGAAGCCGGCCTACCAGTAAACATGAGGGTCATCTGACTTCATTTTGTATACGATCTGCCACCGCCCGTCCTGTCGCAAAGCAGCCACGCATCCCACCCAATACCGGATGTCCCAATGCGCCCAAAAAAAGAAGGGCCGCCACGGCGACCCTTCTCAGCAATTCAGTCAGCCAGAAGCTGTCAGTTCATCCAGCGATCGCCACGGCTGCGACGGCGGGGCAGCATGGGCAACAGGATGCCGAGCAGGATCCCCGCCCCCACCATGGCGCCACCACGGATAAACCAGTCCATCTGCATGTCGTGCTCCTGGTTGTCGTAGCTCTGGGTCAGGGCATCGTTCTGCTCTTTGAGATTGTTCATCTCTTCACCCTGGCTGGCCAGCTGAGCCTTGAGGGCGGCGATCTCCTTGCTCTGGGCCGCGATCTGGCCATCCTTCTCGGTGAAGCGTTTTTCGTTGTCACCGTTGAGATTTTGCAGGCGCGCCTTGAGCTCATCCCGCTCCTTTTCTACCTGAGGGAGCCGCTCGCGCAAGCTGGGCTCACTCTGCAGTTCATTGCTTTTTATCCACCCTTCGCGACCACGCCCGTCCACCACCTGGGTGAATCCGGCATCGCCGTTCACCGCCTTCACCTCCAGCGGTTCACCAGCCTTGACGCTACCGAGAATCCGGTACTGGGTACCCGGACCATTGTGGATATAGGTAAAGATGTTGTCTGAAACATAACGTGTGTCGGCCAGTGCCTGTTGGGCACACAAGCAGATCAAAATCCCGAGAAGGGCGCGCATGGTCGATCGGTTCTCTTTTTCTGGTTTGGACAAGAGGTTGAATGTTAAGCCGCCAGCAGGTTAAAGGACAAGCAAAGAAAAATCTGCGCCCCCGGATAAATAGCACAGAGTGGCGAGCTACCTCGCCACTTGCCCACCCGCACCCTCACTTGCTTTTTAACTCCCGCACCTCGCTGCGCAGGGCGCGGATCTCCCGCAGCAACTCCTCTTGCTGGTTGTTGTAGTGATGACGCCACTTGTCGGTTTCGCTCTCCTTGGCCGGTTGCAAAAAGATGCTGGCCATAAAACCACTGATGGCACCAAACAGACCGACCCCGAACAGGATCAGCAGGCTGGCAACAAAACGCCCTTCCTCTGTTTTGGGCACCAGATCCCCGTAACCGACTGTGGAGAGGGTCACCAGCGTCCACCAGAATGCGTCATAAGGTGTCTCAATCTGGCTGCCGGGCTGACCAGACTCAATCCAGTACATGACACCGGATCCCAACCCCAGCAGCAGGAAAAAGAGGAACAGGATGCCGGAGAGGGTTGTCTCGTTTCGCTCGCGACGGAACATGGCCCAGAGATCCGGGTTCTCCTTGAACAGTTGATAGACCCGCCAAAGCTGTAGCAAACGGGCCCAACGCAGCTGCTCCACCATCGGCAAACTGCCTGGTAGATAGATCCAGTTGGTCTTGAAGAAGGATTTTCGATCAGGGGCCCGAAGCCAACCATAAGCGAAATGGGCAAGGAAGAAGTAACAGATCAGGCTGTCCAGGTCATAGAAGAGTTGCAGGGTTTGGGGAGTGAGGGTTGCCTGCCCCCACCAGCGGGCCGTCACCAGCACAACCGAGATAATCGACAGAAATGCCATCAGCAGATCCATCGCCCGCAGATGAGTTAAGTGATGTCGCATACATTTTCCAACTTTAAGCACAGTGCAAATTAATAAAAGAGAAGATAATGCCGATAGTCCTGAGGGCAAAGGAAAAAGCGATTTTCAAAGGAGATTTCACGATGCAGTTAAACCTGCTAGAGAAGCGGATGAGCAACATTCGGCTGGTGCCAAAAGTAGTGTTGCTGATGGTGTTCAGTACCATTTTGCTACTGACCAAACTCTGGTTTGATGCCAACAATCTGGAGTCAACTCTGCTCAGCGAAGGGCTTGATCCCGCCAAGGCAGATGCGATCTCCAATCGCTTGCTCTGGACCGGCCTGATGGAGACCACCATCATGGGGCTGCTGTTCGTAATCCTGCTGCTCACCGGCTCTCGCCTGATGGTCAAGCAGGTGCACTATCTGGTGGGCCTGCTGGAGCGCTTCGCCAAGCGGGACCTCAGCCACAAAGTACTGCTCAAGTCTCGTGACGAGTTCGGTGATATCGCCAAGGCGGTCTCCCACTCGCAGGAGAACCTCAAAGCAGTGTTTGGCAACCAGCGCGCCGCCTGCAAGGAGCTCAACGACATCGCCTCTCAGGTTACTCTCTGCATGGAAGAGGCCAACGAAGCGATCAACGAAGAGTTCACCCAGATTGAGCAACTGGCAAGCGCCATGAGCCAGATGGTCGGCGCCATTCGCGAAGTGGCCACCCATGCGGATCAAGCCTCTCACGCCACCGCCGAAACCAGCCAGCTGGCCGAGGAGGGGAGCCGCTGCGTTACCGAGACCGTCAACACCATCGACACCCTCTCCGGCAATATCCAGCGCTCCGCTACCGTGGTCAATCAGGTGGAGCAAGGGGTCGAGCGCATTGGCTCGGTAGTCGATACCATTCGCGGCATCTCGGAGCAGACCAACCTGCTGGCACTGAACGCCGCCATCGAAGCGGCCCGCGCCGGTGAAGCGGGTCGTGGCTTTGCCGTAGTGGCCTCCGAGGTGCGCGAGCTGGCTAACCGCGCCCAGGCCGCCACCGTCGAGATCCAGAAGATGATCGAACAACTACAGGGCAATGCAGCTCAGGCCGCCGAACTGATGGCACATAGCGTGCGCCAGGCCGACAAAGGAGTGGAACAGGTGACCCAGGCCGGTACCCAGCTCGCCACCATAGTGCAGCGGGTACAGGGTGTCGCCGACATGAACCGCCACATCGCCGCCGCCTCCGAGCAGCAGAGCTCGGTCGCCGAAGAGATGCGCGGCAATCTGGAACAGGTCAGGCAGATCGCTGAAGGCTCCGTCGTGGTACTGCGCGAACTGCAAGAAGCCTCCGAGCTGGTCGAACAACACAGCAAGGAGCTCGACAGCCAGATCCAGTCCTTCAAGCTGGCCTGATCGGGCATGACCACCATGGTGCCCCACCGCAGCTCCCGGCCATAAAAAAATCCGAAACCAGTGGTTTCGGATTTTTGCTATTCAGCATGTGGCAGAACGGGGGCTCTCCTCGCCTGCTATATCGGCAGCACTTACTCGGCAGCCATCCGGGCTTCAATGTAAGCGAGAGCTCGGTCGATACGTGCGAGAACACGCTCTTTGCCAACCAGCGCCATCACGGCGTCGATGGCAGGAGATTGACCCAGACCGGTGACAGCCACGCGCAGCGGCATGCCGACCTTGCCCATGCCTTGGCCCAGCTCGGCGGCAGTCGCTTCAATCAGCTCGTGCAGCGCTTCGGTGGTCCAGCTATCCAGTGCAGCCAGCTTGGTCTTGGCCAGAGCCAGCGGCTCGGCAGCCACACCACGCAGGTGCTTCTTGGCGGCCGCTTCGTCGATCGCCTCAAAATCTTCGAACAGGTAGCGGCTCTGGGCGGCCATCTCGACCAGGGTGTTGCAGCGCTCGGCCAGCAGGGTGACCACGTCGGCCAGCGCCGGGCCATTGCTGGTGTCGATCTTCTGGTTTTCCATGTGCCATGCCAGATGCTTGGCAACATAAGTCGGATCCAGGCTGCGCATGTAGTGGTTGTTCAGCCACAGCAGTTTGTCGGTGTTGAAGGCAGAGGCAGACTTGGAGATGGCATCCAGGCTGAACAGCTTGATCATCTCTTCCAGGCTGAAGATCTCCTGATCGCCGTGGGACCAACCCAGACGCACCAGATAGTTCAGCAGCGCTTCCGGCAGGTAGCCGTCATCGCGGTACTGCATCACGGAGACTGCACCGTGGCGCTTGGAGAGCTTGGCACCGTCGTCACCCAGGATCATGGAGACGTGGGCAAATTCCGGTACCGGCGCGTTCAGCGCCTTATAGATGTTGATCTGGCGCGGGGTGTTGTTGATGTGGTCTTCGCCACGCACCACGTGGGTGATCTCCATATCCCAGTCATCGACCACTACGCAGAAGTTGTAGGTCGGCGCGCCGTCGGTACGGCGGATGATCAGATCGTCCAGCTCGGTGTTGGCGAACTCGATGCGGCCACGGACGTGGTCATCGAACACCACGGAACCTTCGGTCGGGTTGCGGAAGCGAATCACGTGCGGCGCATCGGCCGAGTGATCGTGGGCATGATCGCGGCACTTGCCGTCATAACGGGGCTTCTCGCCGTTGGCCATCTGGCCTTCGCGCAGCGCTTCCAGACGCTCTTTGGAGCAGTAGCACTTGTAGGCGCGGCCATCGGCCAGCATCTCGTCGATCAGACCGTTGTAGCGATCGAAGCGCTTGGTCTGGTAGTAGGGGCCCTCATCCCAGTTCAGCTCCAGCCATTCCATGCCCTCAATGATGGCGTCGATCGCCTCCTGAGTGGAACGTTCCAGGTCGGTATCCTCAATACGCAGCACGAACTCACCGCCCTGGTTCTTTGCAAACAACCAGGAATAGAGTGCGGTACGGGCACCGCCGACATGCAAAAAGCCGGTCGGGCTGGGAGCAAAACGGGTTTTGACTTTCATCTTTAAGCCTTGTGTAGAGGGCCTTGGGCCAATTCGTTAGAAAAAACCGTCGCATTTTAGCACCGACAAAGACGGATGGGAAAACCATGAAGTGGCAACAGGGCCTGGTAGCGGGGAAAATTTGACCCTTCTCACCTGCCCATCAATCTTTGAAGGGGATCGCAAAACAAAATCCCCATTTCCGATTTGCTATGGGAAGTGTTGGAGAGCTGCCTCCTCCGGCCGATATCCAAATAACGCTCACCAACAAGGAAGAGACGATGCAGTTCCGTTCGATCCAAAACCGCATTCTAGTGATGGCCGGGATTGCCATGACCACCGCCCTGGTCATCCTGATCCTGCTCAACCAATACTCCGGCCAACAGACCCAACAACTGACCATCAGCTCCAGCCGTGAAGCGCTGCAGCAGGAGGCTTGGCAGAAGGTCAGCGCCAATGCCCGCGCCGAGGCGGCCACCATCACCCAACTGCTGCAAAAGGGGCTCTCCTATACCCAACAGATGGCCAGCGCTCTCGCCCTGCAACAGCAGGGCAAACTGCCGCTGGATCGCCAGCAGGCCACCGACCTGCTCAAGGCACAACTGGCGCTGGAGCCGCAACTCTATGGCGCCTTTGCCGGCTTTGAGCCCAACGGTTTCGACGGTCAGGATGCCGCCTTCGTCGGGCAGAGTACGCTGGGCAGTGACGACAAGGGGCGCTTCGTGCCCTACTTCTATCGCGACAAGGATCAAATCGGTACCGATCTGCTGCTCTCCATCGACAAGACCGACCCGGACGAATTCGGCAATCCCGCCAACGACTACTACGCCTGCCCGAAACGGGAAGGGCGCTCTTGTCTGATCGATCCCTTCAAGGTGGATATCAACGGTCAGCAGGTGCTGGTGAGCACTATCACCACCCCCATCATGGTGGATGGTCAGTTCAAGGGGATCGCAGCGCTGGATCTGGCGGTGGACTCCATCAGTCGTCAGGCCAAGAGGCTCAACAACAACATCTATGATGGCCAGGGGGAGACCCTGATCGTCAGCGCCGCCGGTGTCATCACCGGCACCAGCGGCGATGCCAGCCTGCTAGGTAGTAATGCAGGTAAGGTGCTGGGTAACCAGTGGCAGCAGTACCTGAAACCGGAAGTGCAACGTCAGGAGCTGGACGAATCATTCCGTATTTCCGTTCCCATCATGGTGCCGGGAATGAGCCGCAACTGGGCCATCATCGTCACCCTGCCCTACAAGGTGGTACTGGCAGGGGCCGATCAACTGGAGAGCCAGCTCAATGAGATGAACCAGGCAGCGGTGACCCAGCAGCTGGTCGGTGCCTTTATCGTACTGGTGCTGGCGCTGGCCACCATGCTGGTGATTGCCCGCAGTATCACTGGCCCCATCCGTCAGATGGTCAGCCTGGTGGATGACATTGCCGATGGTGAAGGGGATCTCACCAAGCGCCTCGCAACCCGCTCTGTCGACGAGCTGGGGGATCTCGCCAAGGGCATCAACCGCTTTATCGACAAGTTGCAAGGGCTGCTCGGGGATGTGCTCAAGACTGCCAGCGAGGTGAACCGTTACGCCGGTGACACCGACCGCATCGCCGGTCAGACCGACAACAACCTGCAGCACCATCAGGCGGAGATGGAGCAGATGCTGACCGCGGTGCAGGAGATGTCCTACGTCAGTCAGGAGGTCGCCACCCACGCCAACAACACCGCCGACTCGGCCAAACAGGCGCAAAGCGCCGCCGATCAGGGCAAGGAGCGCTTCCAGCAGGTGATCCAGTCGATGCACAAGGTCGCGGCAGAAGCCGGTAAAGGGGCCGAAGTGGTGGAAGGGCTGGCCCACGACAGCGCCCAGATCACCAGCATCCTCACCGTCATTCAGGGGATTGCCGACCAGACCAACCTGCTGGCCCTCAACGCCGCCATCGAGGCTGCCCGGGCCGGCGAGCAGGGGCGCGGTTTCGCGGTGGTCGCCGACGAGGTGCGCAAACTGGCTGGCAATACCCAGCAGGCGGTACAGAACACCCAAGAGCTAATCGAGAAGATCCGCCTGAGCTCCACCAATGCAGTCAACGCCATCACCCAGAGCCAGCAGTTGACCCATCAAGCGGTGGGCGAGGCGGATCTGGCGGAAGAGGCGCTCGGTAGCATCTACCAGGCCATCTCCACCATCAACGACATGACCTATCAGATCGCCTCCGCCGCCGAAGAGCAGAGCTCGGTCTCCGAGACCGTCTCCGGCAACCTCTCAAAAACCAACGCACTGGCCAACGACATTGCTCAGGATGCGACCGAAACGGCCAAAGCCAGTCAGGCATTGCGTCAGGCGGCCGACAAATTGCAGCAATTATTGGGTCAATTTCGTCTCAGCTGATAATTTTCCGCCTCAGGACTCTCCCCCTCGGGGGCGAGTCCGTTTACCATAGGCGACGAATTTGCCTGATGGCAGGCAATGTAGTGAGAGGTAAATGCCGTGCCCACCCCGGACCGTCGCCCACGAGGCCATAACAGACGAGCCCAGCAGCGTCGCCAAGACGAATCACAAGGATCCCTGCTCCATCGCATCAATGCCGCGACCCTGTCCCTGCGCCAACGTTTTGGCCAAGGGATGAGCAACCTCGGCCAACGCAGCCAGGATGCCAAAGCAGGCAAATTCAAGCTGTCCAGCCCGCTGCCGCGTAAAAACACCATAGGTCTGCTGATCCTGATCCCGCTCTGGTTGCTGGTACTGGCCTGGGAACCGGCTCCATCCGCCCCCAAGGCAGCCCCTTCCGGCTCGCTGGAAGTGCCGCTGGCCGTACCTGCTCAGGCTCTAAATGTCGGCAATGGTGCGGCAGGCAGTGCGCCCGCGGCTGCCAAGCCGGTCGAAGAGAAGGTCAACGGCACCTGGTTGCAACACGATGTGCAGGCGGGTGAGACCCTCTACTCCATCTGGCGTAAATTCGAGTTGCCGGGTGCCGAGCTCAGTCGCCTGATCGCCATCGAGGGGCCGGATCGCCCGCTGACACGCCTGCAATCTGGCCGCTCTATCTTCATCCTGGTGGACGACACCCGCCGCATCCAGCGGGTGGAGATCCGCTCCTACGGCCAGGCGGTCTACCGCTACGACCGGCAAGGCGAAGGGTTCGCCCTCAAGGAATAACAAAAAACGGGAGGCGCTGGCCTCCCGTTTTTTTCAGTCAAACCTCTTCAAATAAGCTACTGACTTCACAATATTTTTAGCTTGTTCAAAAAACGAAAGGGGTCAAATTGACAAGGATCGACGCTAACGTACAATCGTTTGTGCTTTAAACAGGGATTGTTCTACGTGCTACTGGGACAAAGAGACGTGGTCAGTCATGAGCCAACCCCTGCTTGCAAGGCAAATGCAGCCCAGCACGGGCTTAGTTTCATTTTGTTATTGATAGGATTTAGCACATGTCTGACATTCGCACCGGCCAGGTAAAATGGTTCAACGAAACCAAGGGTTTTGGCTTTATTGAACAATCCCAGGGTCCGGACGTATTCGTTCACTTCTCCTCCATCCAGAGCACCGGTTTCAAAACCCTGGCTGAAGGTCAAAAAGTCCAGTTCACTGTGACCCAGGGCAAAAAAGGCCCTCAGGCTGAGAACGTTACTCTGGTCTAAGCCCGCGCCAGTGAATCATGCAGGAGGAGCCAAGGCCCCTCCTCTTTTTTGCCCGCAATTCTCGCCTCCCACCACCTGTCACAACCGCTTGCCTGGTACAACCCGCACCATGAGCCCACATCCCCTTCCTGTTTGCAGGAGAGGTAGCAGAGACGCGCTGAGTAAACGCCAGATACGACAAAGCATCGCAACGCGATGTGAAGGGCAATTCAAAGGGATTATGAAAACTTCGAAGAGAGATTGGAGCGGGAAACGAGACTCGAACTCGCGACCCCGACCTTGGCAAGGTCGTGCTCTACCAACTGAGCTATTCCCG
>NZ_JAAKMV010000022.1:0-42300 GCF_049170575.1 Aeromonas sp. 604282
AGATTGCTAGAATGGCCGAAAACAAGGAGGCCAAGATGGACTTGCGACTGAGACCCTACAAGGGAAAACGCCCGCAACTGGGCAAACGGGTGTATGTAGACCCCTGCGCGACACTGGTGGGCGATATCGAACTGGCCGACGACGCCAGTATCTGGCCCATGGTGGCGGCACGGGGGGATGTGAACCATATCCGCATCGGCGCCCGTAGCAATATTCAGGACGGCACCGTATTGCACCTGACCCGCAAGAGCGCCAGCAACCCGACCGGTTATCCGCTGCTGATCGGTGAAGATGTCACTGTGGGTCACAAGGCAATGCTGCACGGCTGCACCATCGGCAACCGGGTGCTGGTCGGCATGGGTGCCATTCTGCTTGATGGCGTCGTGGTGGAAGATGATGTGATGATCGGCGCAGGTTCGCTGGTGCCACCGGGCAAGCGACTCGAGTCGGGCTTTCTATATATAGGTAATCCCGTCAAACAGGCTCGCCCGCTCAAGCCCGCCGAGATCGCCTTTCTCAAAACCTCAGCGGACAATTATGTGCTGCTCAAGGATGAGTATCTGCAAGAGACCTGATAGGGCTGGCAGAAACAGGAAGCCCGGCATGATGCCGGGCTTCGCTTCTTATATAGCTATGTAGCAGTGCAGAACGGCTGACCGGAAATCAGTGGGCCTGATCCCAGTTGTCGCCGGTACCCGCTTCAACCAGCAGCGGCACATGCAGTTCGGCTGCGGCCGACATCTTCTCCTTGATGATGGCGGTGTACTCCTCCAGCTTCTCTTCGCGGATCTCGAACACCAGTTCATCGTGTACCTGCATCAGCATCCGGATCGACTCATCCTCGATACCGCGGATCCAGCTGTCCACGTTGATCATGGCGCGCTTGATGATATCGGCTGCCGTGCCCTGCATCGGGGCGTTGATAGCGGCACGTTCGGCCGCCTTGCGCAGACCGGCGTTGCGGGACTTGATATCCGGCAGATAGAGGCGACGACCGAACAGGGTCTCGACATACCCCTGGGCTTCCGCCTGCTGGCGGGTGCGCTCCATATACTCCAGCACGCCCGGGTAGCGTTCGAAGTAGAGATCCATGTACTTCTGCGCTTCGGCACGACCGATCCCCAACTGCTTGGCCAGACCGAAGGCGCTCATGCCGTAGATAAGGCCGAAGTTGATCGCCTTGGCGCTGCGGCGCATATCGGTGGTGACCGCATCGAGCGCCACGCCGAACACCTCGGCGGCAGTCGCCTTGTGGATGTCCTTGCCCTCGGCAAAAGCGGTCAGCAACCCCTTGTCACCGGAGAGGTGCGCCATGATGCGCAGCTCGATCTGGGAGTAGTCCGCCGCCACCAGCTTGTAACCGGCGCTCGGGATGAAGGCCTGCCGGATCCGGCGCCCTTGCTCGTTGCGCACCGGGATGTTCTGCAGGTTGGGATCAGATGATGACAAACGGCCCGTAGCCGCTACCGCCTGATGATAGGAGGTGTGCACCCGCCCGGTCCGGGGCTTGATCATCAGCGGCAACTTGTCGGTGTAAGTGGACTTGAGCTTGGCCAGCCCACGGTGCTCCATCAGCAGCTGCGGCAGCTCGTAGGTCTCCGCCAGCTCGGCCAGCACCTCTTCTGCGGTGGATGGCGCACCCTTCGGCGTCTTTTTGATGATCGGCAGGCCCAGCTTGGTGAAGAGGATCTCCCCAAGCTGCTTGGGCGAGGAGAGGTTGAACTCCTGCCCGGCCAGCTCGTGAGCCTGCTTCTCCAGCTCCGCCAACCGCAGCTCGATCTCCTGACTCTGCTGGTGCAGCAGCTTGGGATCGATGGTGGTGCCGAGCAACTCCATCCGTGCCAATACCGGCAGCAGCGGCAGCTCGATCTCGCTGAATACCTTGGCGAGGCCAGGCACGGCCTCCAGCTGACCCCACAGGGTCTGGTGCAGACGCAGGGTGATATCGGCATCTTCCGCCGCATAGGGAGCGGCCTGCTCCAGCTCGATCTGGTTAAAGGTGAGCTGTTTCACCCCTTTGCCCGCAATATCTTCAAAGGAGGTGGTCTCGACCCCGAGGTAACGCTTGGCCAGCGAATCCATGTCGTGGCGGCTGGCGGTGGAGTTGAGCACATAGGACTCGAGCATGGTGTCGTAGGCAATGCCCTGCAGGTCGATGTCGTGGTTGAGCAGCACGTTGCGATCGTACTTGAGATTCTGCCCCACCTTGAGACGGGTCGGATCTTCCAGCAGCGGTTTGAGCTTGCCCAACACCACAGCCTCGCTCAGCTGTAACGGTGCCCCCAGATAGTCATGGCCAAACGGCACATAAGCAGCCTTGCCCGGCTCAACCGCGAAGGAGACGCCGACGATCCGCGCCTCCATATAGTCGAGACTGGTGGTTTCGGTATCGAAGGCAAACAGCGGTGCCGCTTTCAACTGTTCCAGCCAACCGTCAAACTCGGCTTCGTCCAGAATGCAGCGGTAGTCGGTTTCGATGGCGGCAACCGGAGCGGCGCTCTCATCGCCAGCGTCGCCCTGTCCGGCGCTCTCGCTCCCCTCTTCACCACCGGATTCCAGCTCCTTGATCAGGTTGCGCAGTTCGTATTCGCGATAGACCGCCAGCAGGGACTCCTTGTCGACCGGCTTGAGCAACAGCTCTTCCAGACTCTGTTCCAGTTCGACGTCGGTCTTGATGGTCGCCAGTCGATAGGAGAGACGAACCTGCTCCTCCTGCTCGCGGAACTTGTCGGCAAAGGCCTTGGAGCCACGAAAGCCGAGCGCGGCCACCTTGTCCAGATTGGCGGCAATCTCGTCGATGCTGCCAATCCCCTGCAGCAGGGCCAGTGCGGTCTTCTCGCCGACACCGGTCATGCCGGGAATGTTGTCGACCTTGTCACCCATCAGGGCCAGATAGTCGATGATGAGCTCGGGCGGTACGCCGAACTTCTCGATCACCCCTTCCCGATCGGTCTTCACATCTTTCATGGTGTCGATCAGGGTGACATGGTCGGAGACCAGCTGTGCCATATCCTTGTCACCGGTGCTGATCAGCACCGGCAGCTGCTTCTCGGTCGCCTGGCGGGCCAGGGTGCCGATCACATCGTCGGCTTCAACCCCCTCCACCATCAGGAAGGGGAAACCCATCGCCTTGATCATCTGGTGGATCGGGGCAACCTGGCTGCGCAGATCGTCCGGCATGCTGGCGCGGGTCGCCTTGTACTCGGGATAGATGTCGTCGCGGAAGGTCTTGCCCTTGGCATCAAACACCACGGCCACATGACAGTCAGGATATTGCTTGCGCAGGCTGCGCATCATGTTGGCCATGACACGGACGGCGCCGCTCGGCAAACCGGTCGATGTGCGCAGATCAGCCTGCTGGGAGGCGAAGAAGGCGCGGTAAAGATACGAGGAGCCGTCGACCAGAATAAGGGGGTTGCTAGGGGCCATGAAATCGTCCTGCCAGAGATAAACAGCCGCTAGGATGCCACAGGGCCCCCCTCACACCAAGGGGCGCAGCAACAGCACACAGCGCCTGATAAAGGGACTCAATCTGTGGATAACTCTGTGTTCAAAAATGGGGCGCATCAGAGCACACAGTGATAAAACTGTGCATAAAAATATAAAAAACCATTAAAAACAATATATTGAGATCACAAAAACCGATCGCAAGACAGTTGGAATGATCTCGATCAATGTGGAAAAAGATTTAAGGGAGTAGGTACGGCAGGATCCAAAACGAAACAATCCTAGCACAGCAAGATGACTTGACCAGCGGAGGGCGAGCGATAACCATACAAAAGTACAACAATCCATCCTGGCTCACATTTTCAACAACGAGGAGTTTGCCATGAAAAAAGTGGCCGTGATTTTGAGTGGCTGCGGCGTATTTGACGGGGCCGAAATCCACGAGGCCGTCATCAGCCTGCTGGCGCTGGCCCGTCAGGGAGCCGCTGTCCAGTGCTTCGCCCCGAACGTGGCGCAGCTCCATGTCATCAACCACCTGACCGGTGAAGTGAGCGAGGGGGAGAGCCGCAATGTGCTGGTCGAAGCGGCCCGCATCTGCCGTGGCCAGATAAAGGATGTGGCCGAGCTGGATGCGGCCGATTACGACGCGCTGCTGGTGCCCGGCGGCTTTGGCGCGGCCAAGAACCTGTGCGACTTCGCTATCAAGGGGGCGGAGTGCCAGATCCAGCCCGATGTGCTGAAAGCGTGCCAGAGCTTTGCCAAAGCCAACAAACCGGCCGCCTATATCTGCATCGCGCCCGCCATGATCCCGCTGATCTATGGTGCCGGGACGCTGGCGACCATCGGCCATGACGAAGGCACCGCCAACGCCATCGAGGCGATGGGTGGCAGCCATCTCAACTGCCCGGTCAACGAATTCGTGGTGGATCAGGAGCGCAAGGTGATCTCCACCCCCGCCTACATGCTGGCCAACAACATAGTCGAAGCGGCAGACGGCATCGAGAAGACGGTCAAGCAGCTGCTGGCGCTGTAATTCCCATCCCGCCAAAAACAGACGGGCCGCTCATGGAGCGGCCCGTTTTCAATTCTGCCTGAAGGCGATGAATTAGATGGTTTCGCCCATCTGATCCATCTTGCCCAGCAGAGCACGCAGACGCTCCTGCCATGCAGTGTGCTCGTTGCGCAGCTGATGGTTCTCGTCTTGCAGCTTGCTGTTCTGCTCTTTCAGCTCGTCCAGCTCCATCTTCAGCAGGGAGATGTTGTCGACAGCGGATTGTACTTTGGATTCGAGTTGCTCAAGGACTTCTAGTGACATATGCATACCTGTTTGTTCAATTGCGATGCCCCACAGAGGGCGATTCAAGCGCGTGAAGCCAGCATACCCCGAGCGCATCGGCACAAACAAGCCAGTGCGCTGTAAAATGCGCCTTCCATAGATGTATTGTCTAAATATGCGTCTATTTTTCTCGCATCCTGCGCCCGAGCCGCGACAACACACTGAACCGTGCGTAAAAGACCCCGCCGCCCGCGCATCATTTGCACCCTCTCGACGGAATCGCCGTTATCCATGCAAGGCGATATAAGCCCCCAGCAACAGACAGGCGACCACATACATCAGCAGGCCGTAGAGCAGGTTCCAGCGCAGGATCAGCCCGGCACTGAGGTTGTAGCGGGAGGCCAGCGCCAGATTGGATCCGGAGAGCGGACTGGTGCCGGTGGCAAGCCCCCACCCCAGCAGGAAACACATACCGAGCAGGCTGGGATCCGGAGCCAGCGGCCAGAGCAGTGGCGCCAGCCCGGAGATACTGATGAGCGGATGCACCCCGACGATGGCCACCAGCAGGATCAGCAGCAGAGTGAGGGATGCTTCGAGCCAGCCAAAGTGATTGAACAGCGGCAGACCGTGACCGGAGCCGAGATCGATGACCGACAGCGCACTGTTGATGCCTGCCGCCAGCAAACCGGCCCCCAGAAACAACACCAGCTGACCGCCGATGGCGGGGAAGCGCTCCACCACCTGCCGCTTGAGGGCCGCCTTGCGCCCGGCCCTCGGCATAAAGAGCAACGCCAGCAGCGGGGCCACCAGCGCGATCACCGCCAGAATGCCGAGCTGGGGCCAAATCTGCTTGATGAGCAGCACCAGCAGCGCCAGCGTGACCGGCAACCCCAGGGTCTGCAACCGCAGCGGATAACCGGCAAAGTCAGCCACCCCGATCCGCTCCACCTGCCAGGCAGTCAGCCCCATCGCCAGCAAGGCGGCGAGGATCCCGAACGGCAAAATATGGGAGAGCTGCAAGCCCGGCGCATAGGTGAGCGCCACCGCCATGGCGACAAAGAAGGGCGACCAGAAGGCAGCGGCACAGAAGATCCGGCTCAGCACCATCACCTGACGCCGCTCCAGGGTGCCATTGCGCTCCAGGCGATCGCCGATGATAAACAGCACCGAGAGGTTGATGACCGCCCCCAGCAGATTGAGGCTGGCCATGGTGCTCCACAGCCCCTTGCGTCCGGTCCAGGAGGTGGTGCCGGTCAGCAAGCCGGAGGTGGCAAGGTTGAGGGTGCTCACCGCGGCAAACATGGTGAGCATATTGATGTTGGGCAGCAGCCAGTCACCGGCGGTGAGGGTCGCTCCCTGCCACCAGGAGAAGAAGAGCAGCAACAGCGCCGCGCCATACAAGGCCAGCGCCTGCCGCTTGGCGGCCCCCACCAGCCAGGGCCAGGTGAGCAGTGACGCCCCCCAAGCCGCAATGGCAGCAGGCCAGGGGGAGAGCCCTAGATAGAGATGCAGCAGGTTGAGCAGCCACATCCCTAAAATCAGATAACCCGACCAGCGTTTGGCCATCGACTACTCCGGCCGGGAGATCAGAGACACTGATCCATATCCAGTGAAGGCTTGTCGCACTCCGGACGGCCGACGATCTTGGCGGGTACGCCAGCGACCGTGGTATGAGGCGGCACCGGGTTGATCACCACGCTGCCCGCACCAATTTTGGCGCCCACGCCCACTTCGATATTGCCGAGCACCTTGGCGCCCGCCCCTATCATCACCCCTTCGCGGATCTTGGGATGGCGATCGCCGCTCTCCTTGCCGGTACCACCGAGGGTCACGCTCTGCAGGATGGAGACATCATCTTCAATCACTGCCGTCTCGCCCACCACTATGCCGGTGGCGTGGTCGAACATGATCCCCTTGCCGATGCGGGCGGCCGGGTGCACATCCACCCCGAACACCACCGAGATCTGGTTTTGCAGATAGAGGGCCAGCGAGCGGCGCCCCTGCCGCCACAGCCAGTTGGCGACCCGATACCCCTGCAGGGCATGGAACCCCTTGAGGTAGAGCAGCGGGGTGGAGAAGAGGTCGACCGCAGGATCGCGCTCCTGCACGGCGCAGATGTCGGCCGCCACTACCGTCAGCAGCTCGGGCTCGCTGCGCAGGGCCAGCTCGATCACCTCGCGCAGGGCGATGGCGGGCATGGTGGCGCTGTCGAGTTTGTTGGCCAGCTGGAAGCTCAGCGCCGAACGCAGATTCTTGTGATTGAGAATGGTGGAGTGGAAGAAGCTGGCCAGCATCGGCTCCTGGGCCGCCATGCACTCCGCTTCTTGCTGAATTTTGTGCCAGGTTTTGGCAACCAGTTCATCCATGTTGCAGCCTACTGTTGTTCTGGGTGAGGGCTCTGTTGTTCTTTTGTCAGCACCGAGATGGGGTCCATGTGGATGATGACATCCATCCGCTCGAATGCCTGGCGTACCGCCAGTTCGGCTTCATCGGCGATCTGATGGGCCTTGACCAGGGGGATCTGATCATCCAGTTCCAGATGCAACTGTACGAATCGGGTCGGCCCGGATTGACGGGTACGCAGGTCATGAACGCCGTGTACCCCTTCTACGGCACAGCAGAGGGCCATTATTCTCGCTTGTTCTTCCGCTGGCAACTGACGATCGAGCAGGGCCTGCACCGACTCGTAGCCGATATGTCCCGCCCCCCACAGCAGGAGCAACCCGATCAGGATGGCAAACAGGCCGTCAGCCCAGTACCACCCCTGTCCCGCCAGCACCAGCGCCAGCAAGACACCGGCGTTGAGCAGCAGATCGGAGCGGTAGTGCAACATGTCCGCCTTGATGGCCACGCTGTTGGTCTTGCGAATAACGAAACTCTGGAAACTGACCAGCAGCAGGGTCAGCACAATGGAACCGCCACTAACCCAGAGACCCGCCTCTAACCGTTCAATAGGTGCCTGTTTGAGCAGGGAGGAGATGCCGTGCATCACCAGCAGCAGGGCGGAGCCGGAGATAAAGGCCGACTGGATCAGCCCCGCCAGAGACTCCGCTTTGCCGTGACCGAAGCGGTGTTCATCATCGGCCGGGGCCAGCGCATAGCGAATGGCCAGCAGGTTGATGATGGAGGCACTCACATCCATGAAAGAGTCGGTGAGCGACGCCAGCAGGGTCGACGAATCGGTCATCAACCAGGCGATCAGCTTGCCGGTGATCAGCAAGGTTGCAGTGGTAACCGCCGCCATGCTGGCAAAGGTTACCCAACGGGAATATTGTTGATGGCTCAAAACCGGCTTTCCTCTGACGATGAAAAACTTATTATACCCTGACCCCGGCGTCGATTTGGCGCGAAAATCAGTGGAACAAGAAGCGATGAACAGAATACTCCTGGTCGACGACGATCTTGAATTGACCCAGCTGCTCACCGAAATTCTGACCCTGGAAGGATTTCAGGTCACGGTCGCCGAGGATGGTGAAGAGGGGCTGCAACGGCTGGCGGAGCAGGGCTTCGATCTGGTGCTGCTGGATGTAATGATGCCAAAACTCAACGGCTTTGCCATGCTGACCAAGCTGCGCAAAACCCATGAAACCCCGGTGCTGATGTTGACCGCTCGTGGCGACAGCCAGGATCGGGTCAACGGTCTGGAGGCCGGAGCCGACGACTATCTGGCCAAGCCATTCGACGATCGGGAGCTGCTGGCCCGGGTTCGCGCCATCCTGCGCCGCACCCAGAGTGCCCCGCCCCAGCGTGGCAGCTCCTCCGACGAAGTGCACTTCATGGATATAGTGCTGCAACCCGGCCTGCAGCAAGCCCGCTGCGGCGAACAGCTGCTGGAGCTGACAGCCACCGAGTTCGGACTGCTGGAGTGCCTGTTGCGCAATCCTGGCCAGATCGTCAGCAAGAGCCACCTCTCCGAACAGGTGCTTGGCAAGAAGCTGGAGCCCTTCGATCGGGCCATCGACATGCACCTGAGCAACCTGCGCAAAAAGTTGCCGGAGCGCAGTGATGGCCAGCCCCGCTTCAAAACCGTACGGGGGCGCGGTTACCTGTGGCTAGAGCAAGAATAAAGAGTACCAGCTCCCTCAACGGCATATCGACCCATATCTTCCTCTGGTTCTGGTTCATGCTGCTGGTGATGCTGGCCGCCGTGATCAGCCTGCCCACTCTGGATCCTCGCAACCAGATCCCGCTGCCGACCCATGAGGCAGTGCGAATGCAGAAAAATGTGCAGGCCCTGCTCAACGCTGCCGATCCGGATCAGGATTTCGATCTGGCCAAAACGATGGACAAGATCGCCATGCTCCCGGTGGACAATGTCTACCTGCGCGACGAGAGGGGCCAGATCCAGTCCACCACCCATCCGCGCAAGTTTGTGGTTCGCTTCATGGTGGACGCCGACGACCCGGCCAAACCCATGCTGGGCAACGAGGATCGCAAGGCGATCGCAGGGCCTTTCCTGATGGAGCACCGCGGCCATCGCTACCACGTCTATTTCGGCCTCAATGCCGAGAATCCCTATCTGTTCCTGTTCATTCAGGTGCTGGATCACCCGATCCGCATTCTGGGCATCTCAATGCTGGTCAGCACCCCGCTCTGCCTGCTGCTCGCCTGGCGGTTGACCCGTCCCATCCTGCAATTGCAAAAGTCAGTCTCCCAACTGGCGGCCGGCAATCTGGAGGTGCAGATCCCCAACTTGGGACGGGGCGATGAGATCGGTCAGCTGGCGGATAACGTCAGCCGCATGGTAGAGACGCTCAAGAGCATGATCCAGAAGCAGAAACAGCTGCTTTCCGATATCTCCCACGAGCTGCGCAGCCCCCTCACCCGGATGCAGTTGGCGCAAGCGCTGATCCGCCGCAAACAGGGGGATAGCGCCGAGCTGGCGCGGATCGAATCGGAGATTGGGCGGCTGGACAAGCTGATCGGTGACCTGCTCGATCTGTCGCGGGTGCAACAGCATGTTGAGGCCCCTATCGTGCAGCCGCTGGCCGATCTACTGGAGCCCATCCTCGAAGATGCGATGTTTGAGGCGAACCAGAGCGGCAAGCAGCTCAGGTTGCCACCGCTGCCCGCCGAGTCGATCCAGATGTGGCCCGAGCTGCTGGCCCGGGCGGTGGAAAACCCCCTGCGCAACGCCCTCAAGTATGCCCGCGAGTTCATCAAGGTTGAATGGTATCGGGATGGGCAGGAGTGGGTGATGACTATTCGTGATGACGGGCCCGGCGTCCCCGACGAACAGCAGATATTGCTGTTCCAACCCTTCTTCCGGGTCGATGATGCCCGCAACGCCAAGACCGGTGGCACCGGGCTGGGACTGGCTATCGCATCGGAGGCGATCCAGCGTCACGGCGGCACCATTACGGCCAGCAGCAATCATCCAACCGGACTGACCATCACGATCAAGCTGCCCATCGCCTGATCCTTTTCATCCGGACGGGCGCTGGGTATGCTGGCGCCCCTTCTTGGCTTTACACCTCTTTGCAGGAGCTCGTCATGCTCGATATCGTCCTCTACCAGCCGGAAATTCCGCCCAACACCGGCAATATCATCCGGCTTTGCGCCAATACCGGTTACCGGCTCCATCTGATCGAGCCGCTGGGATTTGAGTGGGATGACAAGCGGGTAAAACGGGCGGGACTCGACTATCACGAGTTTGCCGAGGTGAAGCGCTGGCCGAGCTATGAGGCCTTTCTGGCCGCCGTGGCGCCCAAGCGGGTGTTCGCCTGCACCACCAAGGGCCGCACCGCACACTCGGCGGCCCAGTATGCCCTTGGCGACGCCCTGCTGTTTGGCCCGGAGAGTCGCGGCCTGCCCACCGAGATCATCGAGAGTCTGCCGTTCGAGCAGCGGCTGCGCATCCCTATGGTGCCCCAGAGCCGCAGCATGAACCTCTCCAACGCGGTGTCTGTCTTTGTCTACGAGAGCTGGCGCCAGCTCGGCTACGACGGTGCCATGTAAGCGCCACCGATGATCAGTGGCGGGCGTCGAGCAGATGCCCGCTGCGCTCCAGCCGCCAGCAAGTGACCCCCAGCGACAGACCGCGCCCCACCATCAGCGCCGCCATCGCCGCCCATAGCGCGGCCACGCCCCACGACTGACAGAGCCACCAGATCGGGAAGAAGCCGCCAAACGCGGCCAGCAACATGCTGTTGCGCATCTCCCGGGCCCGGGTCGCCCCGATAAATACGCCATCCAGCAGGAAGCACCAGACCGCCAGCAAGGGCATGGCGATCAGCCAGGGAAGCTGACGATTTGCCTCCGCCACCACGGCCGGAATGTCGGTGATATAGCCGATAAGGTGGGCACCGAAGAGGGCAAACACCAGGGTAAAACCACTGGCAATGAGGGCGGCCCAGCCCAGATTGAGCACGATGACCTCCCGCAGTTTCTGCCGATCCCGCTGACCGATGGCTCGCCCTACCATGGCCTCCACCGCATAGGCAAAACCATCGAGTCCGTAGGAGATGAGCATCAGGAAGTTGAGCAGCACCGCATTGGCGGCCACCGCCACATCCCCCAGTCGTGCCCCTTGCAGAGTCATGAAGGCGAAACAGAGCTGCAAACAGAGGGAGCGCAGGAAGATATCGCGGTTGAGGCCGAGCAACCGCACCATGGGCGCAAGCTGCCGCCAGCGCTGCCAACCATCCTGCCACACCGTCGGCGCCAGTTGCCGCAGCTGACGGCGTACCAGCCAGATCCCGACCGCCAGCGCGCAGTAGTCCGCCATGACCGAGGCCGCCGCCACACCCCGCACCTGCCAGCCGAGCCCCAGCACAAACAGGGCATCGAGCGCCATATTGACCAGATTGGTGAGGATCAACATCACCATGGGGCTGCGGGCATCCTGCATCCCCAACAGCCAGCCCATGACCACCAGATTGCAGAGCGCCGCCGGGGCGCTCCAGATCCGCACCGCCACATATTGGCCCGCATAAAGCTGCACCTCGGGCGAGCCGCCACTCAGGGCGATCAACCGTGGCAACAGGGGGAAGAGCAACAACAGCAGCGCCAGGCCAAGAGCAATGGCCAGCCCCAGCGCCCGCAGCAGGGTATCGAGCTGGGCACGACCGTCGGCGGCGCCGTGCGCCTGCGCCGTCAGTCCGGTGGTCGACATCCGCAAAAAACCGAGCAACCAGAAGATGAGGTTGATCAGGGTCGCACCAACCGAAACGCCCCCCAGAAACCAGGCCTGACCGAGATGACCGATCACCCAGGTGTCCACCAGCCCCAGCAAGGGGGTAGTGATATTGGAGAAAACCATGGGCAGGGCGAGCGCAAAAACAGCGCGGTGGCGAGAGGGATCTCGCCACCAGGGGGCAACAGCTGGGGTCACGCTCAGTCGCCTGTCAGCTTCAGGATGCGGGCGAAGTCAGAGAGCATGGTGGCCATCTGCACCCTGGGCACCTGACCCGGCGCCACCTGCGGGCGGAACACCGCCTGCAGCTTGCCCTTGGGATTGATGAGCACGATGGAGGCGGAGTGATCGATCAGATAATCCTTCTCCCCCTGATTGGCGATGGAGTAGACCAGCCCCAGATTGCGCACGAACGGGAACAGCTTGTCGTGGGGGGCGGTGGCCGCCTTGAACTCGGTATTGAAGAAGGCGGTATAGGTCTTGAGGCGTGGAATGTCGTCACGCTGGGGATCCGCCGAGATAAACACCACCTGACTGTCGGGCGCCATCTTCTTCAGCTGGTCATAGACGGAACGCATATCTGCCAGGGTGGTGGGGCAGATATCGGGGCAGAAGGTGTAGCCGACGAACAGGAAGGTCCAGTGCCCCTTCAGGTTGGCAGGGGTGAACGGCTGGTTGTCCGCATCGGTAAAGGCAAAATCGTTGATGTCCCGCCCCGCCGGATAATAATCGGCCTGTTCCGGCTGCTCTGGCTGCGTGGCATAGAACACCAGGATCAGGCAGCCTGTCAGCAGCAGAAACAGCAGGGGATAGCGGAGCTTCATCATAACAAGAGACCCTTTCAGTTCGAGGCAGATGGCCAGCAGTGACCGGACAAGAGGGGACATTGTACCCCAGCGAACCGCCAAGGTGGGTCAACCTTGTGCAGCACCCTCTCGGGAGTCGACCATGTGGCACGATTGAGCGCCAATTTCAGCCATAAAAAAAACCGGCCCCCTCGGGTGCCGGTTATAGTCAATTTGTTTGCACTTTCAGCTCAGGGGCGAGCGTTGCGCCCCTGCTGCAACATCTTGCCGATGGCCCGCACGCCGATGGGAATCACGGGGGCCAGCCAGCCCTCTTCCCCCTGGCGATCACCATGACCACGCTTGAACAGCAGCACCAGTCGCACCACCTTCTCTTTCGGACATCCCAGCCAGAGCGTCCAGTGCGAACCACGATGGTGCAGCCAGAGACCGTAAAACCAGGTCATCCGGCTACCTTTGACGAAACGGGTGATTGACGATTCCGCTGGCGCAGCCCCAGCCTCTGAATCCCATGGCGATCTTGATGCCATACCAGTCCTCCTGACCGACAGGTCATGTTGCTTCGTCGGCCTGAACTGGGAACAGGCCTGTCACGACTATCTGCAACGACTACAGAGTGGTCCCCTCTGCCCGACAAGACTTGGGATCTCCCCACTCCCCCTTCATATCCCGTGAAGGTGTACTGCCCTATTCTCGTTGTTACCGGCCCTCCCGTCCCGGCGCATTGTGATGGTCAGAGGGAGGTGCCAAGCCTTGTCTCGGCGACAGGGCACTGATCTGAGCATATATCTGAAATGGATGATTGGTAGAAGGTCGCGCAGGACAAAAATACCGCCGCCGATGATCTGTTTGATATGACAGGGAAAGTGCGCCAGAAACAGCACGACCTCCCGAAGGAGGCCGTGTGGCAAACGCAGTTGGCGGGGATGATTACATCCAGTCGGCGTTGCGGATCACCCCGACCGCCAGCCCTTCGATGGTGAGCTGCTGGCAGGAGAGGTCCACCTCGATGGGGGAGAGCTCTTCATTTTCCGGAAGCAGCCATACCTGACTGCCCTTGCGCTGGAAGCGCTTGACGGTGACATCCTCATCGAGACGGGCAACTACCACCTGACCGTTGCGCACCTCCTGGGTCTTGTGCACCGCCAGCAGATCGCCATCCAGAATGCCGATGTTCTTCATGCTCATCCCCTGCACCCGCAGCAGAAAATCAGCGCGCGGGTGGAACAGGGCGGGATCCACCTGATAGTGGCTCTCGATATGCTCCTGAGCCAGGATGGGTTCACCGGCAGCCACCTTGCCGATGAGCGGCAGGCCGCTCTCTTCCAGCACCTCTTCCTCTTCGAGCAACAGGCGAATGCCGCGGGACGTGCCCGGCATGATCTCGATGACCCCTTTTTTGGCCAGGGCCTTCAGATGTTCTTCGGCCGCATTGGCCGACTTGAAACCAAGCTTCTGGGCAATCTCGGCACGAGTCGGCGGCATACCGGTCTCGCTCATGTTCACCTTGATCAGCTCCAGCACTTCGGCCTGGCGGGGGGTAAGGGGTTTCATAGAATTGGCACCTGTCTTTTTATACAGCACACTGGCAGTATATACAGTGCAGTGGCCAAGGCAAGGCGCAGCTGACATTTGTCGCGACCAACCCCTCATTTACTACTGTTTTGATCCTGCGCAGCCGACTCATCGTACCTCTCGGCGACAAGGGGCTGTCGATTTGCTATGCTCACGCCGCATTTTTTTGGAGAGCAGACGCACATGTCCCTAGGACAGAAGATTTCCAGAGCCATCTTGCAATGGCCGGTCAGCGGCTTGGTCAATCACAAGAGCCTGCCGGAAAATCCCATCACAGAACTCAATCTGGATCCGGCCAGACCCATCGTCTATGCCCTGAAAACCAGTTCGATCACCGACCTGATGACCCTGCAGCAGTGCTGCGAGGATCTCGGTCTGCCCGGCCCCTTCACGCCGCTGGAGCTCAACGGCCAGCTGCTGCCGCGCTATGTCTGTCTGGATCGTCCGCCTCCCCTGTTTGGCAAACGCAGCAAACCGCTCCCCTTCCTGCAGGAGTTCCACCAGCTGCTGGATCTGCACAAGCAGGATCCCGAGCTGGATATCCAGGTGGTGCCCGTCACCCTGTTCTGGGGCCGCGCTCCGGGTCGGGAAGGGGAAGAAGCCTCCGGCCTCAACATCATCAGCAGCCTGGCGCCGAACCGGCTGAAGAAGGCACTTATCGTGATCCTCAAGGGTCGCGAAAATCTGGTGCGCTTCTCGCCGCCGCTCTCCCTGCGCTACATGGCCGACAAGCACGGCACCGACGAGGCCATCGCCCACAAGCTGGCACGAGTGGCCCGTACCCACTTCAGCCGCCAGCAGCTGGCCGCCACTGGCCCGAAACTGCCGAACCGCAACCTGCTGTTCAAGCAGTTGCTCGATTCCGCGGTGATCCAGCAGGCGATTGAAGAGGAGGCCCAGCGCGAGGGGATCAGCCTCGAGAAGGCGCAAAAGCGCGCCCATGGCTACATGGACGAGATCGCCTCCAACTTCTCTTACCGGCTGATCCGCCTAGGCGAGAGCTTCCTCGGCTGGCTGTGGAACAAACTCTACCGCGGTTTGTCGGTCAATGGCGCCGAGAAGGTGCGCCAGTTGGCGCAGGAAGGGCACGAGATCGTCTACGTTCCCTGCCACCGCAGCCACATGGACTACCTGCTGCTCTCCTACGTCATCTACCACCAGGGGATGGTGCCGCCCCACATCGCGGCAGGCATCAACCTCAACTTCTGGCCGGCGGGCCCCATCTTCCGCCACGGCGGCGCCTTCTTCATTCGCCGCACCTTCAAGGGCAACCCGCTCTACAGCACGGTATTTCGTGAATACCTCAACCTGCTGTTTGCCAAGGGATACTCGGTGGAGTTCTTCACCGAGGGTGGCCGCTCCCGTACCGGCCGTCTGCTGCCGCCCAAGACCGGCATGCTGGCGATGACCCTGCAAGCGATGATGCGCGGACTGGACAGGCCAGTCACTCTGGTGCCCGTCTATCTCGGTTACGAGCACGTGATGGAGGTGAACACCTACCACAACGAGCTCAAGGGGAGCCGCAAGGAGAAGGAGAGCTTCCTGCAGGTGCTCGGCATCCTGCGCAAGCTGCGCAACTACGGCCGTGGTTTCGTCAACTTCGGCGAACCGCTGACCCTCAACAGCTACCTGAGCGAACATATCCCCGACTGGAAAAAGCACATCGGGGAAGAGGAGCGTCCGGAGTGGATGGCAGGCACTGTCAACAATCTGGCCGAACTGCTGATGACCCGCATCAACGGCGCGGCCGCGGTCAACGGCCTGACCCTGAGTGCGCTGGCGCTGCTGGCCGCCGAACGCCACGCCCTGACCCGCGACGAGTTGCAGGCCCAGCTCAACACCTATCTGGATCTGCTCAAGGCGGTGCCCTACAGCCCGCAGAGCACCATGCCGGATGAGGATGCCAAGACCCTGCTGGATCAGGCGATGGAGCTCAACAAGTTCGAGGTGAGCGAGGACAAGCTGGGGCAGATCATCAGTCTCGACCGCTATCAGGCGATCCTGCTGACCTACTACCGCAACAACATCCTCCACCTGTTCGCCATGCCCTCTCTGGTGGCGGCGTTGATCGAACGGTGCGAGGGGATCTCCCGCAGCGAGATCATGGCCCGCTGCATTGACATCTACCCGCTGCTCAAGACCGAGCTGTTCCTGCGTTATGAAGAGGAGGAGCTGCCGGCGCTGGTCGACAGCCTGCTCGACGCGCTGCAGACCCAGCAACTGATCGAAACCCGCGATAACGGCTACTGGGTCAATCCGGCCAACCAGATGCGCCTGCTGCTATTGGCGGAGAGCATTCAGGAGACCCTGCAACGCTACGCCATCGTGCTGACCCGGGTACTGGCCCAGCCTCATATCGAGGCGGAACAACTGGAAGCGGACGGCCTGATGATGGCAGAGCGCCTCGGCACCCTGCACGGCATCAACGCCCCCGAGTTCTTCGACCAGAAGCTGTTCAGCACCCTGATCCACACCTTGCGCAAGGAGGGTTACCTCTCTCCCGAGTGCAAGCCGGATCTCGGCCGCTTCCAGGCGCTGGCCGACAACATAGTGCCGCTGCTGAGCAACAAGATCCGCCGCACCATTCAGGCAGGCAATCAGCTCTAATCAGCAACGCAAACAAAGAAGGCCGCATCATGCGGCCTTCTTTTTTATCGGAGTCTGCGCGGGAACATGTCACGCCAGCAGGTAATCGAGCACCAGACCGGCAAACACCAGCGCCCCCACATAGTTGTTGTTGAGAAACGCCTGGAAGCAGGCTTCCCGCTGCCGCTCGCGAATAAGCCGCTGCTGATAGACAAACAGCACCGCCGCTCCCAGCAATCCCCAGTAATACCAGCCCCCCAGCGTCATCAGCTGCCCGACCGCCAGCAACAGCAGCAGCGTCGAGAGTTGCAGTGCGCCGATGATCCGTTTGTCGTAACGACCAAACAGGATGGCGCTGGATTTGAGGCCGATCTTGAGGTCGTCATCCCGATCCACCATGGCGTACTGGGTGTCGTAAGCCACGGTCCAGAGCAGATTGGCAAAGAAGAGCAGCCAGGCCACCAGCGGCAGGGCATCCGCCTGCGCCGCATAGGCCATCGGGATCGACCAGGAGAAGGCCATCCCGAGCACCAGCTGGGGGTTCGAGATAAAGCGCTTCATGAAGGGGTAACTCACCGCCAGCAGCAGGGCGACAAACGACAGGCCGATGGTGAGCGGATTCATGGTCAGCACCAGACCAAACGAAATAAGCGCCAGCACGAAGAAGAGCGCCAACACCTCCCACGGCTTGACTCTACCCGTGGGCAAGGGGCGACCAGCGGTGCGTTTGACGTGGCCATCGAAGTTGCGATCCGCATAATCGTTGATCACGCACCCTGCCGAGCGCATCAGAAAGACGCCGACCACAAACACGGTCAGCACCCAGAGATTGGGCAGGCCACCAGCGGCCAGCCAGAGCGCCCACAGGGTTGGCCACAGCAGCAGCAGAGTACCTATGGGTTTGTCGACACGGGCCAACTGCATGTAGGCAAGTCCCCGCTCCTTGGTTAACAGATTCACTCCAGCTCCTTGTCACAGACGAGAGAAGGCAGAAACAGCTCGTGCACCAGCAGTGGCCACTGCCCCAGAAACAGACGGGAACGGCGCCCCCAGACAGTGGCGGCCGGGCAACGGGGATTGGCGGCAATATCGAAACGGGCCAGCTGCAGATGATCGCGGCGGGCAGGCTCATGGCCAAATACCCGTTCACCCAGCGGCTGCTCGCCAAGCTCGGCAATGCCGCTCCCTTGCAGCGCGTCATCGGCAAACAGGGTCCAGCCCAGCACGGCGGGCCCACGATCCCCATGCAGGATCACCTCGCGGCAGGTACCGACCGGCGATGCCGAATCCACCAGCCACTGCTCATCGGCAGTAAGGGCGACCGGGTGATTGCCCAGCCACTCCACCGAAAAGTGGCGATTGTGCAGACGCAGACGCAGGGTCATGGAGCCGGGCTCCAGCAGCCAGGGGCGCAAGCTGGCGGGCAATTCACAACATTCGGGGGCCAGCCACCCGCTTAATGGCGTGAGAGGAACAGTCAACTCGGACTTCACAGCTTCACCATCCAGAGATTTCCGTGTTCAGGTTAAAATCCGGTTTATTATCCGTAAATCAATAGCGAAATGTAAGAACATCCGTGCTTGACGGCCCCGATGGCAACATCAAAAATGGGTTATCTCTTGCTGATGAGCCATCTATATGAAGATCTTCAAAATTCTGCTGGTGTTGTTACTGAGCTGTGGTGCGCTGCATGTACAAGCCTCATCCGAAGAAGAGCCACCCGCAGAGGGCGCAGAGGGCGCAGCCAAACCCGGTTTCTCCTATCATGCGCTCGACCCCGACATCATCACCAACTACCTGAGCAATGGCAAAACCCTCGGTTATGTCCGGGTTACGGTGGAGCTGATGGCCGAGAACGAGGCCGACCTCAAGCTGTTGGAGCAGCATGACCCGCTCATCCGCGATACCATCATTCGCTTGATGGGCAGCAAGAGTGCCGAGCAGATAAAATCCCTGGTCAGCCGCGAAGAGCTGCGCAAGGAGTGCGAGACCAAGGTCAACGAACTGCTGGTCCGAGAGACTGGCAAGAAAGCAGTACGCGAACTCATCTTCACCAAGTTCCTTTACCAGTAATCCCTCCCGAAACAATCGCTTATTGGCATATCAACCAATAAGCGAGTTTTGCCGGTTCACTCGAAATGAAAATCGATTACAATACGGCCGTCGAGTCGTAGAGGTAGTCGTTATGGGCAGCAAAACCCTGTGTGAATGGCGCCGTCACGAGATCCCAGCCGATCTCAAGGCGTTGCGAAAGATAGTCCGCAAACCCAAGTTTGTCTGCGGAAAGTGCGCCCGCAGTGCCAATGACAAGGGTTATCTCTGCCAACCGCTGCGCTTGAAAGAGGAGTAACGCCCCTCCCTGTCAGGGCGTTATTGATCAGTCCACCCCTGACGCCCCTGCTCGAACAATCTGCGCGCCTGGATATCATTCGGGCAGACTCCGCGATACTCCTCGCCTGAGCGGCCGGCCAGATAGAGATGCTCGGGGCGGCAATACCATGCCAACCCCTTCTGGCGTCCCTGCTCCCACAGTTCGGTGTCCACCTTTTTGCCGCACTGGCCCTGATGGAACTCGACCCGCTCGGCGGTGAAGCCCAGCTTGCCATCTGCCTCCCCCACCTCACTCCACACCTTCTCGCAGGGATCATCGTTGGAGACACAGCCACCCAGCAGGGCAGCCAACAATATGATGGTGAGTCGCATAGTCATCCTTGAGCGTCGTTTGGGCAGTTCATTCTACCCAGCAGCCTGCCCCTGACCAAGGGCGAACACTCAACCGTGTGAGCGCGGCAAAAAATCAGGCGGGCACAATGCCCGCCTGTTCATTCAATGCTATGGATCACGGGTTGTTGAAGGGGTCATCGAAGGGATCATCGTCCTGCCAGCCTTCTTCTTCCCACTGATCCAGCTCTTCCTCCCAGGAATCCGGCTCCCAATCATCATCAGAGGAGTCGTAATCCGGCTTGTGTCCACCCATCTTCACTCTCCTTGGATAGTTCACCCGCACTCCAATTTTATCCGGAATTGTCGGGCTCGCCAGTCAGAGGGAGTTCAAAGTTTGACCAAGGTGCGGCCGGCGATCTGGCCTTGCGTGATGGCCTCGGCAGCCTCCACTACCTGCTCCAGCCCAATCTCGGTAACCGCCTGTGCGAAGAAGCTGGCAGGCAGATCCCGTGCCAGTCGCTGCCACGCCAGTTGACGACGTTCAAACGGGCACATCACCGAATCGACCCCCTGCAACCGTACGTTGCGCAGGATGAAGGGCATCACACTGGTCGGCAGATCAAAACCGCCCGCCAACCCACAGGCCGCCACGGCGCCGCCATAGTTCATCTGGGCCAACAGCTTGGCCAGCACCTGACTGCCAACGGTATCGATGGCAGCGGCCCACAGCTGCTTCTCCAGCGGCTTGGCGGGCACAAGCAGTTCGCTGCGCGGCACGATGCGGCTGGCACCCAGCGCAGTCAGCATGGCTCCCTGCTCTTCGGGACGACCAGTCAGCGCCGCCACCTGATAACCAAGGGCAGCCAGCAGGGCAACCGAGGTGGAGCCCACGCCGCCTGCAGCGCCGGTGACCAGCACCTCGCCGCTATCCGGAGTAATACCCGCCTCTTCCAGCGCCAACACGCAGAGCATGGCGGTGAGACCGGCGGTACCGATGCACATGACCTGGCGCTCATCCAGCCCGGCGGGCAACGGCACCAGCCAGTCACCCTTGACCCGAGCCTGTTCGGCCATGCCGCCCCAGTGGCCTTCACCCACACCCCAACCGGTCAGCACCACCTTGTCGCCGGGCTGATAGCGGCTGTCGGCAGATTCCTGCACTGTACCGGCGAAGTCGATGCCGGGCACCAGCGGCCACTGACGTACAATCTTGCCCTTGCCGGTGATGGCCAGCCCGTCCTTGTAGTTGATGGAGCTGTAGGCAACGGCCACCCGAACCTCACCTTCCGGCAACTGGCTCTCGGTCAGTCGGGTCAGGGTTGGAACAGTCTTGCCGTCTTGGTTTTCCAGTAACAGAGCCTTGAACATGGTTGCCTCTTTGATGACGTGTGAAACGGGGATCAGCTGCTTTGGCGCTTTGCAGTTGAAAATCGAGAGCCAGTACGATGCTCATTATGGGTTCAGTCGTTCTCCAGTGCGGTCAGGCAGTGCGAGAGGGTACGCGCCAGCGCCCCCTGATTGCGCAGCACCACGGCGCGGGCCTGCTCCCCCATCTCGCGGCGGGCGCTCTCGTCGGCAAACAGCTGGCTCACCCGCTCGCCCAGCTCGGCGGCATCGGCCACGATGGCGGCGCCCCCCTGAGCCACCAGCTGGCGGGTAATGTCGCTGAAGTTGAAGTAGGCAGGGCCGGTCAGGCAAGGCTTGCCGAGGGCCGCCGGTTCCAGCAGGTTGTGACCGCCGATCTTCACCAGACTGCCGCCGACGAAGGCCACATCGGCCGCCACCAGCATCAGCGGCAGCTCGCCCATGGTATCGCCAAGATAGACCTTCTCCCCGGCACTCACAGCAGCACCACCAGTGCGCCGCACGCAGCCATAAGGGGCGCACAGCTCGGCCACCCGGTCGAACCGCTCGGGGTGGCGCGGCACCAGAATGAGCAGCGCGTCGGGATGGCGTTTGAGCAGCAGATCGAAGGCGGCCAGCACCTGCTCGTCCTCACCCAGATGGGTGCTGGCGGCGATCCAGACCGGCCGCTCCGCCCCCAGCTGCTGGCGCAGGGCACGCCCCTTGGCCTGCACCTCGTCACCAAACTGGATATCAAACTTGATGGAGCCGGTCACCGCCAGCCGCGAACGATCGATGCCGAGGCGGGCGAAGCGGTCGGCGTCATCCTGATGCTGACAGAGCAGATGGGTCAGCGGCCGGCTCAGGGCATCGAAGGCGCCGTGGAAGCGGGCATAGCGCTGGCAGGATCGCTCGGAGAGGCGGGCATTGATGATGGTCACCGGCAGGTGGCGCGCCTCACAGGCGGCCAGCCAGTTCGGCCACAACTCGGTCTCCATCACCCAGAGCGCGCGCGGCTTGAAGGTGTCGAGAAAGGCGGCAATGGCCCAGGGGTAGTCGAGCGGCGCGTAGCGATGGATCACCAGATCCCCCAGCTTGGCAGCCTGATCGGCGCCGGTGCGGGTGGTGGTGGTGAGCAGGATCGGCAGATCGGGCCGCTCCGCCTTGAGGGCACGAATGAGCGGCGTGATGGCCAGCGTCTCTCCCACGCTCACCGCATGGATCCAGAGCGGCGCCTCCTGTCCGGTGGCGGGCAGCCGCCCGAGATGCTCGGCCCAGCGCTTGCCAAAGCCGGGCTTGCCTTTCTTCGGCTTGTAGAGGGCCAGCAGCGCCAGTGGCAATCCCAGATGGATCAGCAGGTTGTAGAGCAGACGGTAGGGCATCTTACTGACTCTGCTCCAGCTTCTTGCAGGCATCGACCACCTGCTCCGGCGCCAGATCGATCAGGCACTTGAGATGGCCGAACTTGCAGGTGCGCTTGAAGCAGGGGCGGCACTCGATGTCGGTGTGAACAATCTCGACCCGATCCGCCAGCGGCGGGGTGTAGAGCGGCGAAGTGGAGCCATAGACGCCCACTAGCGGCCGGTTGAGGGCGGCGGCGATGTGCATCAGACCGGAGTCGTTGGAGATGACCCGGCTGGCCAGCGCCATCAGATCGATCGCCTCGTGCAGGCTGGTCTTGCCCGCCAGCACGTGGCAGTTGGGGCGAGTCAGCAGGTTGACCCGATCCCGGATGGTGTTGGCAACCGGCACATCCTTGTTGGAACCGAAGATCCACACCTGCCACCCTTCGTCCAGATGCTGCTGGGCCACCACGGCGTAGTGCCCCTCCGGCCAGCGCTTGGCCGGGCCAAACTCGGCACCGGGACAGAGCACCAGCACCGGGCGGGCGCGATCCAGCCCCAGCCGCTCCAGCGCCTTGCTCTGGTTGACCAGATCGACGTGCAGAGAGGGATGGGGAATGGTCGGAATATCGGCCCGGCTCTTCATCTGCTCCTTGGGATAGGCGAGCGCCAGATAGCCCTCCACCATCAGCGGGAAAGCGGACTTGTTGCTGCGCATATCGTTGAGCAGGCCGTAGCGGCTCTCGCCCTTCCAGCCGGTACGGACCGGAATGCGGGCAAACCAGGGGATCAGCGCCGACTTCATGGAGTTGGGCTGGACGATGGCCTGATCGTACTTCTCCGCCGCCAGCTGCTTGCCGAGGCGGCGGCGCGCCACCAGTTTGAAGTCACCGTGGCCAAGGGGCATGGTGATCGCCTTGTCCACCTCCGGCATCCGCTCCAGCAGGGCGCAGCACCAGGCGGGGGCCATCACGTGCAGTTCGCACTCCGGATGGTTGGCCTTGATCGCCTTGTAGAGGCTCTGGGACATCACCATATCGCCGACCCAGGAGGGGCCGATCACCAATATTTTCATCACGCGTCTTCTCTCGGGACTGGCCCGGCTGTTAATCATCACTGGGCGAGATTATGCCCCAAGAATGACTGGATAAATAACAGAAGATCCTTGGCAGACGCTGCTGTCACCCCATTTTTCCAGCAGTGGCCCTCTTCCAACCGGACGAGACGAGACAGGCAGACAGCTGGCAGAAACGGGCAATGGCGGCTCTCTCTTTGACCCGTTTTTCCGTTAGAATGGCCCATCAATACGCATTCGACCCGCCAGCCGGGCAATAACCGTGAGCCCACATTCGTGAAAAAACCGACTCTGGCTGCCGTTCTGATCGTCAAGAATGAAGCCGACAACCTGCGCAAGTGCCTCGCCTCCCTCGACGGACTGGTGGACGAGATCGTCATTCTGGACTCCGGCAGTCAGGACAAGACCCCGGCCATTGCCGCCGAGTTTGGCGCCCGCTTCTTCGTCAACGCCAAGTGGCCCGGCTTTGGCAAACAGCGCCGGCTGGCCCAGTCCCACGTGCAATCCGACTGGGTGCTGTGGCTGGATGCCGACGAGCGGCTCACCCCCGAGCTGAAAACCGCCATCACCGAGGTGATGGCCAATCCGGCCAGCGATACCATCTACTCGATCCCGCGCCTCTCCTGGGTGTTTGGCCGCTTTATCCGCCACAGCGGCTGGTATCCGGATCGGGTGCTGCGCCTCTATCCCAAGGCACTCACCAGCTACAACGAGGCGCTGGTGCACGAGAAGGTGGAAGTGCGGGCCAACATGAAGATCGTCAATATTCATGGCGACCTGCTCCACTTCACCTATCGGGATCTGGAGCACTATCTGGTGAAATCCGCCGGTTATGCCCGCGCCTGGGCCGATCAGCGCACCGCCCGCGGCAAGAAGGGCTCCCTCAGTCAGGGGCTGATCCACGCCGTCGGCTGCTTCCTCAAGATGTACCTGCTCAAAGCGGGCTTCCTCGATGGCAAGCAGGGGTTGCTGCTGGCGATCCTCTCCGCCCACTCCACCTTCGTTAAATACGCCGACCTCTGGGTGCGCCAGCAGCCGCAGCAGCCGGAATAACCGTCATACGAAACAGGGCCCCGCGGGGCCCTGTTTGCATTGCTGCATAGGTTACTTGCGCCAGAAAGGCGCCGCCCAGCGGGCCATCACCGGCACCATGGTCTTGGGATCGAGCTGGCTCATATCCTCCGGGTGGTCGCTATCCTCCGGCGGGCTGAAGGCGAGGTGACGCCCTTCGCTGTTGAGGGGCTTCCAGCGCAGCGGAGTAGCGGAGCGGCGCATCGGGAAGAAGCCGATGGTCGGCACATCGAGCGCGCCGGCGATATGGAGCGGGCCGGTACTGCCTGCAACGAACAGGGCGGCGTTAGCCAGCACCTGACAGAACATCGGCAGACCATCGCTGGAGCGGTAGATCCAGCCGTTGCCGCCGTGGGCCAGCAGCTCGGCCGCCAGCTGTTCGGCCATCTTCTCCTCACCCGGGCCTGCGGTCAGCACGCACTGCAGCTCGGGGCAGGCCTGATTGAGCTTGATGATGATGCGGGCATACTGCTCGATGGAGAGGTTGTTGGCCGAACCGCCGCTACCGGCATGCACCATCAGCCAGGGGCGGCTGGCATCGAGCTTGAGCTTGAGTGCCAGCTGCTCGCGCACCTGCTGCAGGCTCGCCTCATCGAAACTGAGGAAGGGAGTCTTGGGCTCCACCACGGCGACCTGATGGTCGGTCAGGAAGCGACGGATCAGCTCCAGATTGTACTCAGACTCCGGCTTCTGGGAGCGGGAGCGGCGTTGCACCAGACGTTGGTTGTAGAGCACCTGCGCCAGCTTGGTCGCCGGGGCCAGCCGGTAAGGGATGTGCGCCTTCCACACCAGCATGGCGTTGCGGGAGTTGGAAAAGAGGCAGATGGACGCGTCGAACGCCGTCGCCTTGATCCGCGCCAGCAGCGCTCGCTGTTGCTCCTTGTCGGCCCGCACGCCCGGATCGATGATCACCTCGTCAATCCAGGGGCAGAGCCGGGCCAGCGGCGCCGTGTAGGCCGGAACCAGGGCAGTCACATGACACTCCATGGAGCCTTTGAGCATGGCGAAGCTAGGCCACGCCAGCATGAAGTCACCAATCTTGTCATTGCGAACGACCAGAATACGTTTCATAAAAAATCCCTTTGCTCCCTGTCACCAATGCAAGGAGGCTTGATGCGCGATGGCGTATTCTTGCCTGATGCACTGCTATTCTCAAGCGACGACCTTATAATGCGACCAAATTTCCAGGTTGCAGGACCGCAAAGATGACTACCAGGGTGATCTATCCCGGGACGTTTGATCCCGTTACCAATGGCCACGCCGATCTCATCGGCCGCGCCGCCAAGCTGTTTGACGAGGTGGTGGTCGGGGTCGCCAACAGCCCGAGCAAACGACCTCTGTTCGATCTGGCAGAACGTGTCCAGCTTGTCCAGCAAGTGACCAGCACGCTTCCCAACGTCAAGGTGGTGGGCTTCTCCGGCCTGCTGGTCGATTTCGCCAAAGAGCATCAAGCCAACGTGCTGATCCGCGGCCTGCGCGCCGTCTCCGACTTCGAGTACGAGTTTCAGCTGGCCAATATGAACCGTCGCCTGATGCCTGAGCTGGAAAGCGTCTTCCTCACCCCGGCCGAGGAGAACTCCTTTATCTCCTCCACTCTGGTGAAAGAGGTGGCGCTGCACGGTGGCGACATCCGCCAGTTTGTCGATCCCGTGGTGGCCCAGGCCATCGCAGCCAAACAGCAACAGCGCTAATTCCTCCCTGATGGCAGAAACAACAAGGGCTACCCGCGGGTAGCCCTTGTTGTTTCTCTCTCGCAATGAAGAGGTCAGCCTGCTTGCCGGTTACTGACGGGCAAACCGCTCATTCATCTCCTTCACCAGCAGATCGAGCCACTCGTAGCGGCGCCGATACATGGCCCGCTTCTTGGCGGCGATCTCCTCCAGCGGCTTGCGCGGCTGGGCTTGCAGGGCGACGAAGTTGGCATCCACATCCCGGGCGTCGAACTCCTGCCACAGCTCGTCATAATCGGCCTGCAAATTGGCTTTCTGCTTGCTGCTGTAGCGCTTGGCCTGAAACACGTGGGCCCGCTTGCGCACCGCCAGCACCTCCGCCGCCCCCATGGCCTGCGCCAGTTGCAGCACCAGTTGCACCAGCAGGGATTTGGGCCGCAGGCCGTGTCCCTCTTTGGTCAGCTCACGCACCCGATCCTGGGCATTGTCGACCGCAGGCTCCGGCCCTTGCATGGAGCCGATCATCAGCATCAGACGTTCCGCACTGCCCGCCAGCGAGAACGCACAGCTGTAAAGGCGTTGCCCCTCATTGTTGACGATGGAGAGTGCCAGCTCGGCCTCGCGGCGAAAAGTGCCATCATGGCGCAGCAGAATGCGACAGCCGCTCTGGGGATAGTGCCCCAGCGAGATCCCCTCACCCAGATAGAGCCGCTCGATCAGTTGCGGGTAGCACTCCAGCAGCAACCGGTAGTGGTTTTCCAGCATCTCGACCCGCTGGCGGGCACTGGCGCTAGCGAAGCGATAGGGACGCATCGGCTTGTCGAGCAGCTCGGGATAAATGGCCGGCAGCGCTTTGAGCGACTCGCACCGGAACAGATTGAAGACCCGGCTTAGCGACTTGCGATAGAGCAGACTGCGAAGCACGAACTTGCCGCGATTGAAGGTTTGGCGCTCGCACCCCTCGGGGTAGAGGAAGCGGGCCATTTTCTTGGCGCAATAGCGCTCTTGCTGGGATAGATATTCCCAGTCTATTGATTTTAAAGTCATTTCTAGTTCTCAAACCGCCTGAACGGCCGCAGATACTAGTGATGACTGCGCAAATATTCAACAGCCTGGAAATATGCTGTTACAACTTCCCCCGGATCGGGGAAAAAAGTACGCTCAGCGCTGGCAATGAGTGCAAAAAACCGTGGTGCGCTGCCCCATTCTGATCTCGGTCAGCAGGGTGTGACAGTGGAAACAGGGCTGCCCGCCACGGCCATAGACCTGCAACTGCTGCACGAAATAGCCCGGCTTGCCATCGGCGCTGGTGAAGTCCTTGAGGGTGGTGCCGCCCTGACGAATCGCCTCGGCCAGTACCCGCTTTATCTCTGCCACCAGGGTTCCCAGCCGTTTGGCACTGATAGTACCCGCCGCCCGCTTGGGGTGAATGCCGGCGGCATAGAGCGCCTCGTTGGCGTAGATGTTGCCCACCCCGACCACCACCTGATTGTCCATCAGGAACTGCTTGATTGCAGTACTGCGCCCCTTGGCGCGCCCCTGCAGGTAATCGGCATTGAAGGCATCGGTGAGCGGCTCTGGCCCCAGCTTGGCGAGCAGCGCGTGGGCTTCGGCCGGTTCACGGGTCCACAACAGGGCACCGAAGCGGCGCGGATCGTTGAGCCGCAGCAGCTTGCCATTCTCCAGCTCGATATCCACGTGGTCGTGCTTCTCGGCTGGCGTGCCGATATCCAGTACCCGCAGGCTGCCGGACATCCCCAGATGGAGGATGGCGGTGCCGAAATCGGTCTCCAGCAGCAGGTATTTGGCACGGCGGCGCACCCGATGGATGGTGAGGTCCACCAGCTCCTGAATCTCACCGGGGATCGGCCAGCGCAGGCGGCCATCCCGCACCACCACGCGCGTCACCTTGATACCGGTGAGCCAGGGAGAGATCCCCTGACGGCTGACTTCAACTTCTGGCAATTCAGGCATGGGCACCTCGCAAGTAAAAGGAAATCAGGGGGCAGGACGCAGCAGATCGCGATACTGCTCGGCAGTGAGGGCGAGCCAGAGACCGGACGGCAGCTGGGCACCATACTGACCGCTGTTCTGATAGAGGCCGATCTCGACCGGATCGTTCTGGCCGGCAATCCACACCTTGATGGTCACCGGCGCACCGCGTACCGCCTCACCGGGGGGTAGCAACCAGTCCTGCCAACGAGCCAGACGGGCATCCAGCTGCGCACTGTCGAGCCCCAAATCCGGCACGCTGCGCCAACCCTGACCGATCCGCTCAATCTGCCAGCTCGGCCCCTGCCAGGTGAGCACTACGGATGCATCCGACAACAAGGGGCGAGCCCGCTTGGCGCTGTTCTCTTGCTGGGCAGTCTCCATACGGTGCAACAGAGTGATCACGATCAGAACCACCACAATGATCACGTTATTCCAGCCTTTGCGGCTCAATTTGAACATGGCAAGCCTCCCTTTGAACCGGCAGTGTACTGAATTCGGCGCATAAAAAAACCCGGCACGAAGCCGGGTTTTTGGGAATGCAGCATCAAGTAATTACTTGATTTTGCCTTCCTTGTAGATCACATGCTGACGAACAACGGGATCAAACTTTTTGATCTCCATTTTTTCGGGCATGGTGCGCTTGTTTTTGGTAGTGGTATAGAAGTGACCAGTACCGGCGCTGGAGTTCAGGCGAATTTTCTCGCGAATACCTTTAGCCATGATCTAATTCCTTATACCTTAACACCGCTGGCGCGCAGTTCAGCCAGAACCACTTCAACGCCACGCTTGTCGATGATACGCATGCCTTTTGCGGATACGCGCAGGCTTACGAAGCGTTTTTCACTCTCAACCCAGAAACGGTGAGTGTGCAGGTTCGGCAGGAAACGACGCTTGGTAGCGTTGTTAGCGTGCGAACGGTTGTTACCAACTGCCGGGCGCTTGCCGGTTACTTGGCATACTCTAGACATGTCAGTCTCTCCAAATCTTACTTCATTGCTCGAGCAAATATCTGCCCCGCTGGCCTTCGATTGCGGGGCAAACAGAAGGCGGCATTTTATACAGCATCCGTGATCAAAGATCAACTAATACGGCGCCAGAGCACAGTCATAACCAACCGCGCTCGGCGAAAGAAACCGTGATGCCGTCACCGATCACCAAGTGATCCAGCACTCTGATATCGATCAGGGCCAAGGCGGCCGTGATCCGATCCGTGATCTGGCGGTCGGCCCGACTGGGCTCGGCGACGCCGGACGGGTGATTATGCGCCAGAATCACCGCGGCTGCATTATGTTTGAGTGCGATCTGCACGATTTCTCTTGGCCAGACGCTCGCCGAATCGATTGTGCCGAAAAAAAGCTCAACAAATTGAATGACTCTGTGCTGATTGTCGAGCAACAGCAGGGCAAATACCTCGCGCGACCGATCCCGCAGCTGGGCTTGCAAATAGTCGCGGGTCAGCTGGGGTGAGGTGAGCGCATCACCCCGTTGCAGTTGCTGTGCCAGATGGCGCCTCGCCATCTCCAGCACCGCCTGCAACTGGGCATATTTGGCAGGGCCAAGGCCGTGGGCCTCGCAAAATGTCTGTTGATCCGCATCCAGCAAACTTCGCAAAGAACCGAATTTATTCAACAGGTTGCGTGACAGATCGACAGCACTTAAACCATTGACTCCGGTGCGCAAAAAGATCGCGAGCAGCTCGGCATCACTGAGCACAGTAGGCCCCTGACGCAACAGCTTCTCTCTGGGGCGTTCATCTTCCGGCCACTCCTTGATGCTCATTTGTCTCTCCTCTCTCCCTGTTGAGGAAAAACATAGCAAATATTTGCGTGTTCCCCGCCACAAGCCCTTGATGCCAACCCCTGTCGTCATCCCCAGCCTGTGGTATCTTAGCCGACCAGTCAAAGTGAGCCGGATAGAGAAACAGCAGATGAGATTGGCCGATAAACGCATCCTGTTGGGTGTCAGTGGCGGGATCGCCGCCTACAAGAGTGCCGAGCTGGTACGCCGTCTGAAAGATCAAGGGGCCGAAGTGCGGGTAGTGATGACCCGCTCCGCCAAGGAGTTCATCACCCCGCTGACCCTGCAGGCGGTCTCCGGTCATCCGGTGGCGGATAGCTTGCTGGACCCCTCTGCCGAAGCGGGCATGGGCCATATCGAGCTGGCCAAGTGGGCCGATCTGGTACTGATTGCCCCCGCCAGCGCCAACCTGATGGCACGTATGGCGGCCGGTATGGCCGACGAACTGCTGACCACCCTCTGTCTGGCCACTCCAGCGCCCATCGCGCTGGCGCCCGCCATGAACCAGCAGATGTATCTCAACGCTGCGACCCAGGCCAACCTCAAGACCCTGGCCAGCCGCGGCATTCTGCTGTGGGGGCCGGATGCCGGCAGCCAGGCCTGTGGCGATGTGGGCCCGGGCCGGATGCTGGATCCCCTCGAACTGGTGGATCGCTGCTGCCAGCAACTGGCCGCCGAGCCCTTGCTGGCGGGCGTCAGGCTGCTGCTGACCGCTGGCCCGACCCGCGAGGCGCTGGACCCGGTGCGCTACATCAGCAACCACAGCTCCGGCAAGATGGGCTTTGCCATCGCCCGCGCTGCCCGTGAAGCGGGCGCCGAGGTGACGCTGGTGAGCGGGCCGGTGACGCTGGCTACGCCGGCAGGCGTGACCCGTGTCGATGTGGAGAGCGCCGAGCAGATGCATCAGGCGGTAATGAGCCGGGTGGGCGAGTGCGACCTCTTCATCGGCTGCGCAGCAGTGGCTGACTATCGCCCCGAGCAGGTCGCCAGCCAGAAGATCAAGAAGACTGGTGACAACGACCAGATGGTGGTGAAGCTGGTGAAAAACCCCGACATCATCGCGGCCGTCGGCGCCCTTTCAGACAAGCCCTTCACTGTCGGATTTGCCGCCGAAACCGTGGATGTGGAACAATACGCCCTCGATAAATTGCAGCGTAAGCGGTTGGACATGATCGCCGCCAACGATGTGTCCCGCGAGGGGCAAGGCTTCAACGCCGATGACAACGCCCTGACCGTATTCTGGCAAGGGGGCCAGGCGCCTCTGCCGCTGGCCGACAAGCTGACGCTGGCCCGTCACCTGATCGCCCTGATTGCGCGTCACTATCGGCGCTGAGCGTCCCGAAAGAACAAGACTCACGGCACCCCGCCTTGCCAAGAGGGGCGCCAACACAAGAAGATCCAACTGAAAAAGCGATTCATGACAACACAAATTGAACTGAAGATTCTGGATGCCCGTATCGGTACCGAGTACCCGCTGCCCGCCTACGCCACTCCCGGCTCTGCCGGCATGGATCTGCGTGCCCTGCTGGATGCGCCGCTGACTCTGGCTCCGGGCGATACCACTCTGGTACCGACCGGTCTGGCTATTCACATTCAGGATCCGGGTCTGTGTGCCACCATTCTGCCCCGCTCCGGCCTTGGCCATAAGCACGGCATCGTGCTGGGCAACTTGGTCGGTCTGATCGATTCCGACTATCAGGGTCAGCTGATGGTCTCGGTCTGGAACCGCGGCAAGGATGAGTTCACCATGCAACCCGGCGAGCGTATCGCCCAGCTGGTAATCATGCCGGTGGTTCAGGCCACCTTCCAACTGGTCGATGAGTTCAACCAGAGCGAACGGGGCGAAGGCGGTTTTGGTTCTTCCGGTCGTCAATAACAGACCACACCAACCTGATGGGCGGTGCCTAATAACAGAATCAAGCCATTGTTTTTTTAGGGGAATCCATGGCAAGCAGTAATCAGAAACAGAGTCGGCGCGATCAGATCCTGCAGGCGCTCGCCCATATGCTGGAAACCAGTCCGGGGCAGCGTATCACCACGGCCCGTCTGGCGGCCGAGGTCGGCGTATCTGAAGCTGCCCTCTATCGACACTTTCCCAGCAAGGCGCGGATGTTCGAGGGGCTGATCGACTTTATCGAGGATTCCCTGCTGTCACGGGTCAATCTGATCATGGCGGAAGAGAAAGACACCATGGCGCGCTGCCACCACATCCTGCAGTTGCTGCTGGTGTTCGCCGAGCGCAATCCCGGCATTACCCGCATCCTCAACGGCGATGCCCTGCTGGGGGAGCATGACCGGTTGCGAGACCGCATCAGCATCCTGTTCGACAAGCTGGAGACCCAGATCAAACAGGTGCTGCGCGAGAAGCGACTGCGCGAGGGTCAGGGCTTCCAGCTCGATGAGACCATGCTGGCCAATCTGCTGCTGGCCTACACCGAAGGTCGCATCAGTCAGTTCGTCCGCTCCGAGTTCAAGCTCAAGCCCACCGCCGGCTTTGAGGATCAGTGGCAATTTATTCGCAGTCAACTGCTACAAAGTTGATCGGCAACGCTTTTCACCTAGCTTGAAGAAGGGAGGCCTTGGCCTCCCTTCTTTTTTGTGGCAGCTTTTTATGGCAGTAAAATAAGCACCAGATGCGACCCGGACTGTCGCGCTGCGATGTTAGATTCATGCGCCATAAACCTTTAGCACCCGAAAGGACATCCTATGGAACCCGAAATCATTACCGAAGCGCAGACCTGGCTGGTCAATAACCAGGGCCTGCTGATCGAGTATGCCGTCAACATCGCGGCCGCCCTGCTCACCCTGCTGGTCGGCTATATCGCAGCCAATCTGCTCAGCGGTGGCGTGGTAAAAGTGATGCAGGCGCGCAAGCTCGACACCACCGTCACCCACTTCGTTGGCAGCATCCTCAAATACGCCATCCTGGTGTTCGTGGTGATCGCCGCGCTGGGCCGGGTCGGCGTCCAGACCGCCTCCTTCGTCGCCATTATCGGTGCCGCCGGTCTGGCCATCGGTCTGGCGCTGCAAGGCTCGCTCTCCAACTTTGCCGCTGGCTTCCTGCTGATCATCTTCCGCCCCATCAAGGCGGGCGAGTTTATCGAAGTGGCAGGCACGTCTGGCGTGGTGCAATCCGTTCAGCTATTCACCACCACCCTCACCTCCGGTGACAACAAGATGGTGGTAGTTCCGAACTCCGCCATCCTCAACGGCACCATCGTCAACTACTCCCGCATGGATACCCGCCGCGTCGACATGACCTTCGGTATCGGCTACGGCTCCGACCTGCGCAAGGCCAAGCAGATCCTTGAGCGTCTGGTGAACGAAGAGCCGCGCATCCTGAAGGATCCGGCCGCTACCATCGCCGTCGCCGCGCTGGCCGACTCCTCGGTCAATATCGTGGTGCGCCCGTGGGTCAAGACCGGCGACTACTGGGGTGTCTGGTTCGACTTCCACGAGAAGGTGAAACTCACCTTTGATGCCGAAGGGATCGAAATTCCCTTCCCGCAGATGGTGATGCACATGCAAAAACCGCAGGCATGATCGCGGTAAAGCAGCAACCCACAATGCCAGCCTTCGGGCTGGCATTGTCATTTCTAGCGCGCCATCCGCTGCATAATCAGGCCGGCTGAATGAAAACAATTTCAGAGCTGCGGGCCAGCCCCAATCATGAGCGAGCGCAAGATCCCCCTTGCTTTCGTGACTCATAATCCCGATGTTCTGGTTGTATACTCCCGACGGTTGCCCCATTGCGGTAAAAGACAATCGGTAAAACTCTGTTACACGGGCCGCTCGGCCGGCTCGCTATAATGCTCGGATAATAAGGTTTGGCGGGACCTTGCCTGCAAGGTTCAAACACAACTTGGCATTTCAGGAATCCTATGAAAAATATCAATCCAACCCAAACCCAGGCCTGGCAGGCACTGGAAGCCCACTTTGCAGCAAACAAAGAGACCCGACTCAAGGATCTGTTCGCGCAGGACCCGAAGCGCTTTGACAAGTTTTCCCTTACCTTCGGCGGCGACATCCTGGTTGATTACTCGAAGAACCTGATCACCGAAGAAACCCTCAAGTTGCTGGTTGATCTGGCCAAAGAGACCGATCTTCGCAGCGCGATCGATGCCATGTTTAATGGCGACAAGATCAACATGACCGAAGGCCGCTCCGTACTGCACGTGGCCCTGCGCAACCGCTCCGACCGCCCCATCGAGTGCGACGGCAAGGATGTGATGCCGGAAGTAAACGCCGTGCTGGCCAAGATGAAGGGCTTCTGCGAGAAGATCATCTCCGGCGAGTGGAAAGGCTACACCGGCAAAGCGATCCAGCACGTGGTCAACATCGGTATCGGTGGCTCCGATCTGGGCCCTGTGATGATCACCGAGGCACTGCGTCCCTACAAAAACCACCTGCAGATGCACTTCGTCTCCAACGTCGATGGCACCCACATCGCCGAGACCCTGAAGAAGATCGATCCGGAAACCACCCTGTTCCTGGTGGCCTCCAAGACCTTCACCACCCAGGAGACCATGACCAACGCCCTGACCGCCCGCGACTGGTTCATCAAGATCGCCGGTGACAAGGCCCACGTTGCCAAGCACTTCGCCGCCCTCTCCACCAACGGCAAGGCCGTGGCCGAGTTCGGTATCGACACCAATAACATGTTCGAGTTCTGGGACTGGGTTGGCGGCCGCTACTCCTCCTGGTCCGCCATCGGCATGCCCATCGCTCTCTCCGTCGGTTTCGAAAACTTCGAAGCCCTGCTGCAAGGCGCCTTCGAGATGGACATGCACTTCGCCACTACCTCCTATGAGCAGAACGTGCCGGTGCTACTGGCCCTGATTGGCCTGTGGTACAACAACTTCTACGGTGCCGAGTCCGAAGCCATTCTGCCGTACGACCAATACATGCACCGCTTCCCTGCCTACTTCCAGCAGGGCAACATGGAGTCCAACGGCAAGTACGTGGATCGCAACGGCAAGCCGGTTGACTACCAGACTGGCCCCATCATCTGGGGTGAGCCGGGCACCAACGGCCAGCACGCCTTCTACCAGCTGATCCATCAGGGCACCAAGCTGATCCCCTGTGACTTCCTGGCGCCGGCCATCAGCCACAACCCGATCGGTGACCACCATCCGAAACTGCTGGCCAACTTCTTCGCCCAGACCGAGGCGCTGGCCTTCGGCAAGAGCAAGGAAGAGGTTGAAGCCGAGTTCCTGGCTGCTGGCAAAACCCTGGAGCAGGTCAAGGATCTGGTGCCGTTCAAGGTGTTCGAAGGCAACCGTCCGACCAACTCCATCCTGTTCAAGAGCCTGACCCCGAAAACCCTGGGTGCCCTGATCGCCATGTACGAGCACAAAATCTTCGTACAGGGTGCAATCTGGAACATCTTCAGCTTCGACCAGTGGGGCGTGGAGCTGGGTAAACAGCTGGCCAACAAGATCCTGCCAGAACTGGGCAACAACGAGGCTGTCACCAGCCACGACTGCTCCACCAACGGTCTGATCAACACCTGGAAAGCGTGGAAAGCCTGATTTATCGGGCCTTTCTAAATGCAAAAGCCCCGCTCGATGAGCGGGGCTTTTTTATGACTGTCAGGCTGGTTTTTCTGGCTGGCCGGTCGGGTGTCCAGTCCGACCGGCGACGGGGATCGTCATCCCCGCCCCTTCATCATCCTGCCCGATGCGGGCTTAACCGCCAACGGCGATGCGTTTCATGTCTTTCATATAACCGCGCAGTACCTGACCGCTCTTCTCGCATCAGGCATGGTTGCGGGTCATACCTGATTAACCGCCAACGGCGATACGTTTCATGTCTTTCATGTAGCCACGCAGTACTTGGCCGATTTTTTCGATCGGGTGGTTGCGGGTCGCTTCGTTGGCCGCCAGCAGCGCCAGGTTATCCACGTTCTGCCCTTCCGCCTTGCTGGCACCCAGATCGCCCGCTTTCAGGGTCGGCATGAAGTGCTCACGCAGCAAGGGCACGGCGGCGTTGGCGAACAGGTAGTTGCCATACTCGGCGGTATCGGAGATGACCACGTTCATCTCGTACAGACGCTTGCGAGCAACGGTGTTGGCGATCAGCGGCAACTCGTGCAGGGATTCGTAGTAGGCAGACTCCTCGTATATACCGGAAGCCACCATGGTCTCGAACGCCAGCTCGACACCCGCCTTGACCATGGCCACCATCACCACGCCATTGTCGAAGTACTCCTGCTCGGCAATCTTGCCAGCGAACGCAGGGGCATTTTCGAAGGCAGACTTGCCGGTCTCTTCACGCCAGGTGAACAGTTTGACGTCATCTTCGGCCCAGTCGGCCATCATGCCGCGGGAGAACTCACCGGCGATGATGTCGTCCATGTGCTTCTCGAACAGCGGGCGCATCAGGGTCTTGAGCTGCTCGGAGAGTTCGAAGGCGCGCAGCTTGGCCGGGTTGGAGAGGCGGTCCATCATCAGGCTGATGCCACCCTGCTTCAGGGCTTCGGTGATGGTCTCCCAACCAAACTGGATCAGCTTGCCGGCATAGGCCGGGTCTGTGCCTTCGGCAACCAGCTTGTCGTAGCAAAGCAGGGAACCGGCCTGCAGCATGCCGCAGAGGATGGTCTGCTCGCCCATCAGATCGGATTTCACTTCCGCCACGAAGGAGGATTCCAGCACCCCGGCACGGTCGCCGCCGGTGGCAGAGGCCCACGCCTTGGCGATGGCCATGCCTTCGCCTTTCGGGTCATTTTCCGGGTGAACGGCGATCAGGGTCGGCACACCAAAGCCACGCTTGTACTCTTCGCGCACTTCGGTCCCCGGGCACTTGGGCGCCACCATCACGACGGTGATGTCGGAGCGGATCTGCTGACCCTCTTCCACCACGTTGAAGCCGTGGGAGTAACCCAGCGCGGCGCCCTGCTTCATCAGCGGCATCACGGTTTTGACGACGTCGGAGTGTTGCTTGTCCGGGGTCAGGTTCAGCACCAGATCGGCAGTCGGGATCAGCTCTTCATAGGTACCGACCGCGAAGCCGTTGTCGGTGGCTTTCTGCCAAGAGGCACGCTTCTCGGTGATGGCGGCCTTGCGCAGGGCGTAGGAGATATCCAGCCCGGAGTCGCGCATGTTCAGACCCTGGTTCAGACCCTGGGCACCACAGCCCACAATCACCACCTTCTTGCCCTTCAGCACGTTGCAGCCGTCCGCGAACTCTTCGCGCTGCATGAAACGACACTTGCCCAACTGGGCCAACTGCTGACGCAGGTTCAAGGTGTTGAAATAGTTAGCCATGGTGATTGCTCCGTTCGATTGATTCCATGCCGGGTAGCGGCGTTGTCTGAACCACTATAGCGCGGGACACTTATTGCCTGAACTGATATATTCGAAACAGTACGTTGCAAGAATTGAAAGATGACTCTTGGCAAGTTATCCCTATATGCGCCCCCGTTTCGACAATATGGCCGCTGAATTGTACGGGGATGCGGTTGCCAGAGCCGGACGGTTCGGCATGACTTTATGCCCTGACAGCTGCAGGAAGTGATCAATGGACCTTCGTAATCTCGAACTGTTTCTCCACCTCGCCGACTCCCTTCATTTCGGCAAGAGCGCCGATGCCATGGCGGTCAGCCCCTCGACCCTGAGCCGCGCCATCCAGCGGCTGGAGCAGGAGACCGGCTGCATCCTGTTCGAGCGAGATAACCGCTCAGTGCGACTCACCCCCGCCGGCGAGAAGCTGCGGGAGTTTGGCGGCGGCCTGTTGCAGGAGTGGCGCCAGCTCAAGCAGGAGCTTAAACGCAGCGATGAACCACTGCAGGGACGGCTGCGCGTGTTCTGCTCGGTCACTGCCAGCTATTTTCTGCTGCCCGAGGTGCTGGAGCGCTTTCGCCGCCGCTACCCCCAGCTGGAGATCAAGCTGGAGACCGGCGACCCGGCGCTGGCGGTGGACAAGATCCTGGCCGACGAGGCCGATCTCGCCATCGCCGCCCGCCCCGATGCCCTGCCGGCCAAACTCGAATTTGCCAGCCTGCAGCTGGTGCCGCTGGTCTTCATCGCGCCGCGCAATGCCCCGCAGCTGAACCAGTGGTTCCGTCAAGGGGAGCCGGATTGGGAGCAGCTGCCAGTCATCCTCTCCGAGCAGGGACTGGCCCGCAAACGCAGCGATCAGTGGTTTCGCAACAAGGGGATAGCCCCCAACATCTATGCCGAAGTGGCGGGGAACGAGGGGATTGTCGCCATGGTGGCGCTCGGCTGTGGCGTGGGGCTGGTACCGGCGGCGGTGATCGACCACAGCCCGCTCGGCGACAAGGTACGGATCATCGACCTCAAGCCCGCCTTCAAGCCATTTGATGTGGGGATCGGGGTACTCAAGAAGCGGCTGGAGGAGCCATTGATCCGCGCCTTCTGGGATACCGCGCAGAATCAGGGTTCACTGCGCTGACACCGGTTTATAGATGAGTGCCGGATCAGCCATCATGACGCGACTGGGCAACGGCAGGTCGGGATTGTGCAGCTCGAGGCGCACCCGCTCATCCAGTTTTAGCCGCCGAATGGTGCTGCCAAATCCCTCTTCAAAAACCCGATCAAAAGCGCCCGATTGCCGTGCCCGCTGCAGGCCGAGCTCGATACGCTGCGCCAGCTCCGGATAGTTGGGCGAGACAAAGAAGAGCAGCGCTAGCGGATAGCGAAATACCAGACGAGGCTCGATGGCCAGATCCGGGTGCTGCCTGAGTTCATCCTCGATCTCGATGACCGAGCGCAGGAAGCAGTCAAAACGCTTCTTGCGCAGCATGTTGAAAAGCGCCTCATAAAGATTGCCCACCGTCACCTTTAGGCCGTTGGCCTTGAGCAACTGGGTATCGGGCCAGGATCTGTGCTGACCGATGGAGAGTCCGGCGCGATGCCAGTCCACCAACGAGCCGATCGCAGCAAAACGCCCCTCGTCACCCTGCCGAACAAGACACACCCGCCACCCCAGCAGCCCCTTGGCCAGCGGAATGTGGACCGCCAACAGCTCTCGTTCCCGTTCACCATCCGGGGCAAAGACGCCAATCTGAACCAGCTCGCCACTACGCAACTCCTTCACAGCCCGCCCCTGCTCCATCTGGGGGCTGGGGACCAGCTGGTAGGGGCCATACTCCGGTACGGTGAGATCGAGAGAGAGCCGCAGCAACTGGACGACGGCGGGGTTGGGGTGATCCAGCAACAGATTCCAGGCGCGGATAGGCTGCTCGGCTGCCGATACGCCAACCGCCCACAATCCCATACACCACCACCAGACTCTGATCATCCCGTGCACCATCCGCTCCTCATGCACCTCATTCTCCTCGCCATACTATAACGCCAGCCAGCGGCTCAACGGTGCCCTCTCTGAAAGATGTGTGAGCGCTCTCGTGTCAAAAGTGACAATAGGCAAACCATGCAGCTCATCGCAGACTGAGCACTCATCAACAAACACCAAGGCGCAGGGAGGAGAGCCATGAAACAGCATCTGGTAGAGATCAAGGGTTCTACCCTGTTTGACGAGTATCTGCAAAGTATGGGGGTGCCCAGCACGGCGCTGGATAGGGAGCAGGATATCTATCTGCAGGAACGCTACCTGGGAGCCATTCGTCGGGTACAGGGCGAACTGCGCTTTTATCTGCGTGCCAATGCCCTGAACAAACGGTGATCGGGAGCCGGTCACAGAACCCGCAGCAAAGGCGTATTAGACTGGTATCTTCCCCCTTTTGTCGGGAGTGCCCATGAAAGCAAGCGGTCTGGATCGGCTGTTCAAACCCCAATCAATCGCCGTGATCGGCGCCTCGACCGACCCGCTCAAGGCGGGTCATGTGATCGTGCGTCACCTGCTGGCAGGCCAATTCAAAGGGCCCATCCTCCCGGTCACTCCGCGCAACAAGGCCATCGCCGGCGTGCTGGCCTATCCCGATATTGCCAGCCTGCCGCTGATCCCGGATCTCGCCATCATCTGCACCAGACGGGAACGAGTCTTGCCACTATTGGAAGCGCTCGGCCAGAAGGGCTCTGGTGCAGCCATCATACTGGCCGCCGACTTTTCCCCCGAGGAGCGGCTGGAGCTGAAACGGGTCTGCCAACAATACGGCATTCGCCTGCTCGGCCCCAACAGCATGGGAATGCTGCTGCCCGGCCAAGGGATCAACGCCAGCTTTTCACCCATTGCCGCCAAGCCGGGGCAGGTCGCCTTTCTCTCGCAATCCGCCGCTGTCAGCACCACCATTCTGGATTGGGCCAAGCAGCATGAACTGGGCTTTTCCGCCTTCATCTCACTTGGCGATCACTGCGATATCGACTTCGGCCAGCTGCTGGATCAGCTCTCCCGCGACAGCGTCACCCGTGCCATCTTGATCTACATGGACAAGCTGCACGACGCCCGCCACTTTCTCTCGGCGGCGCGGGCCGCCTCGCGCAACAAGCCGATCCTGGTACTGAAAAGCGGGCGCCACGATCCGGCCCACGGCCTCGACAATGTCTATGACGCCGCTATCCGCCGCGCCGGTATGCTGCGGGTACGGGATACCCACGAGCTGTTTGCCGCAGTGGAAACACTGAGCCACTCCATGACCCTCAAGGGGGAGCGGCTCGCCATCATCTCCAACGGCCGCGGGCTGGCCAATATGGCGGTGGATGTGCTGCTGGAGCGTGGCGGCAAGCTGGCTCGCCCGCCGCTCGACATCGGCAGCGATGCCACCATCGCCACCTATCAGGAGGCGTTGGACAGCGTGTTGCAGGAGGATGGTATCGACGCCATCCTGATTATCCACGCACCCTCGCTCACAGCACCGAATGCACCGCTGGCCAGCCATCTTATCGCCCATCTGAAACAGCATCCCAGAGCGCGCCGTTTCAATATCCTCACCAACTGGGCGGGCGAATACTCGGCGCAGGAGGGTCGCAAACTCTTTACCGAGGCAGGTTTCCCGACCTATCGCACGCCGGAAAGTGCCATGGCCGCCTTCATGCACATGGTGGAATACCGCCGCAACCAGAAGCAATTGATGGAGACACCGGCATCACTGCATGGCAACCAGCTCAATGTCGAGCTCTGCCAACATCTGGTCCGTCAGGCGCAGGAGCGCAAGCAGCTGAGGCTGGATACCCATCTGGTGCATCCAATTTTGCAGGCTGCCGGCCTCTCGACCCTGCCAACCTGGATCGTCACCGATGCCATCGAGGCGACCCTGACCGCCGAGCAGATCGGCTATCCGGTGGCAGTGAAACTGCGCTCACCCGACATCCAACACAAGTCTGCCGTACACGGGGTGGTGCTCAATCTGCGCACCTCGGCAGAAGTGGCGCAAGCCGCAGATGCCATTCTGGATCGGGTCAGACAACACGATCCGGGCGCCCGCATCGAAGGCTTGCTGGTGCAACGCATGGCCCGCCGCAGCGGCGGCCTGGAGCTGCGGGTGCGGATCCAGCAAGACGCCATCTTTGGCCCCGTCATCCTGCTGGGTGAGTCGGGCGCCGAACCGCAGGAGATGGTAGCAGCCTTGCCACCGCTCAATCAGGCACTGGCACGTTATCAGATCATCGGTGCCCTCAAGAGCCGCAAGATCCGCGAACAGGCGACGCCGGAACGACTGGATATTGATGCCTTGGGCCAAGTGCTTTGCCAGCTCTCCGAGCTATTGCTCGCCTTTCCGGAGATTCAGAAGCTGGACCTGCACCCGCTGCAAGCATGCGGCGCCGAGATGGTGGTACTGGATGCCAGCCTCACGCTGGCTGACCCCGCCATCACAACCAGCAACCGACTGGCGATCCGCCCCTATCCTACCGAACTGGAGGAAGGTGCCTGGCTTAAAGATCAACGCCATATCCTACTGCGCCCGATCCGGCCGGAAGATGAACCGGCTCACAAGCAGTTCGTGCTGCAAGTCTCTGATGAAGACAGGTACAAACGCTTCTTCGCCGATGTCGGTGAACTGGGTCACGAAGAGTTGGCCCGCATGACCCAGATCGATTACGACCGGGAGATGGCCTTCGTAGCGGTGGGGCAAGATGGCGAGCTGCAGGATCAGATCCTCGGCGTAGTGCGCGCTATCTCGACCCCGGACCAGAGCGATGCCGAGTTTGCCATTCTGGTGCGATCGGACTTGAAAGGGGTGGGGCTCGGCAAATTGATGATGGAGAAGATCATCCGTTACGCCAAAGAACAGGGGATTGGCAAGTTATCCGGCATGACCATGCCCAGCAATCGCGGCATGGTCAACCTCGCCAAACGGCTTGGCTTCAAGATCGACGTGCAGATGGAGGAGGGGGTGGTCAATATGGAACTGCTCTGTAGCCAGCAAGCGACAGAAGCCTGATTTGACCACCTGCAGGATCATTCAAATAACTGTAAATGAAGCTGATAGAACGCTGATATAGCCAGAAAATGGTGGGAATAGTCTGCTATCTGGCCATTCTTCCGACAGGTAAAAGCGAGCCATTGGCTGGTTTAACAAGCTAAAACACCAAAGCCCGGTCGTCAGACTGGGCTTGTGTTGGCTCTGGTGTGCAAATCTGTGGCTCTTATGAGCAAACC
>NZ_JAAKMV010000023.1:0-18215 GCF_049170575.1 Aeromonas sp. 604282
CCACCGAAGTGCTTGGCCAGCACGTTGGTGATAGCTGCAGTCAGGGTGGTTTTACCGTGGTCAACGTGGCCGATGGTGCCGACGTTTACGTGCGGTTTATTACGCTCAAATTTTTCTTTAGACACGACGTAGTCCTTCTAGGTTAAACCCGCCTACCGTCGTAGGCGGGGAATCTTAAATTACTTGGATTTGCGCTCTTCGATCACGGCTTGTGCAACGTTGGTCGGTGCATCGTGATACTTGGCGAATTCCATGGCGTAGGAAGCACGACCTTGGGTAGCGGAACGCAGTGCAGTTGCATAACCGAACATTTCGGCCAGCGGCACCAGAGCACGTACGATCTTGCCGGACGGGCCATCTTCCATACCTTCGATCAGGCCACGACGACGGTTCAGGTCACCGATCACGTCGCCCATGTAATCTTCCGGAGTTTCAACTTCTACTTTCATGATCGGCTCGAGCAGAACCGGGTTGGCTTTCATGAAGCCAGCCTTAAAGGCCATGGAAGCAGCGATTTTGAACGCCAGTTCGGAAGAGTCGACATCGTGGTAAGAACCGAAGTGCAGACGCACACCCAGATCCATAACCGGGTAACCAGCCAGCGGACCAGATTTGAGCTGCTCACGGATACCTTTATCAACACCCGGGATGAATTCACCAGGAATGACACCACCTTTGATGTCGTTGACGAATTCGTAGGCTTTGCCTTCTTCCAGCGGGTACATGTCGATAACAACATGACCGTACTGACCGCGACCACCAGACTGCTTGGCATGCTTGCCTTCGATGTCTTTAACGGTGGTACGGATGGTTTCACGGTAGGCAACCTGCGGCTTACCTACGTTGGCTTCAACCTTGAACTCGCGACGCATACGGTCAACGATGATGTCCAGGTGCAGCTCACCCATACCGGCGATGATGGTTTGACCTGACTCTTCGTCAGTCCATACGCGGAAGGACGGATCTTCCTGAGCCAGACGGCCCAGTGCCAGACCCATCTTCTCCTGGTCAGCCTTGGTTTTCGGCTCAACCGCGATAGAAATTACCGGCTCCGGGAATTCCATACGCTCGAGGATGATCGGTGCGTTCGGGTCACACAGGGTGTCACCAGTGGTCACGTCTTTCAGACCGATGGCTGCAGCGATGTCACCAGCGCGTACTTCTTTGATCTCTTCACGCTTGTTGGCATGCATCTGAACGATACGGCCAAAGCGCTCGCGCTTGTCCTTGACGGAGTTCAGCACGGTGTCACCGGAGTTGATCACGCCAGAGTAGACACGGAAGAAGGTCAGGTTACCAACGAACGGGTCGGTAGCGATCTTGAACGCCAGAGCAGAGAACGGCTCGTCATCAGAAGCGTGACGCTCGTCTTTGGTCTCGCCGTCCATTTTCAGGCCGTCGATAGCAGCAACGTCGGTCGGAGCCGGCAGGTACTCGATCACGGCATCCAGCATTGCCTGTACGCCCTTGTTCTTGAACGCGGAGCCACAGGTTACCAGGATGATTTCGTTGTTCAGCACGCGCTGACGCAGAGCACCTTTGATCTCTTCCTCGGTCAGCTCTTCGCCGCCCAGGTATTTTTCCATCAGGTCTTCAGACGCTTCAGCAGCGGCTTCAACCAGATTCATGCGCATTTCTTGCGCCTGTTCCAGCAGCTCGGCCGGCACATCTTCGTAGTCGAAGGTGACGCCCTGGTCAGCTTCGTTCCAGTTGATGGCCTTCATCTTGACCAGGTCAACAACGCCCTTGAAGTTCTCTTCAGAGCCGATGTTCAGCTGAAGCGGAACCGGGTTGCCTTTCAGACGGGTCTTGATGTGCTCAACACAACGCAGGAAGTTGGCACCGGTACGGTCCATCTTGTTGACGAACGCGATACGGGGAACCTTGTACTTGTTAGCCTGACGCCATACGGTTTCAGACTGTGGCTGTACGCCACCTACGGCACAGTACACCATCACGGCACCGTCCAGAACACGCATTGAACGCTCTACTTCGATAGTAAAGTCAACGTGGCCCGGGGTATCGATGATGTTGATACGGTGCGGTTGGAACTGTTTACCCATACCGGACCAGAAAGCGGTGGTCGCGGCGGAGGTGATGGTGATACCACGCTCTTGTTCCTGTTCCATCCAGTCCATGGTGGCAGCGCCATCGTGAACTTCACCGATCTTGTGACTTACACCGGTGTAAAACAGTACGCGCTCGGTAGTAGTAGTCTTACCGGCGTCAATGTGAGCGGAGATACCGATGTTACGATAACGCTCAATGGGGGTTGTACGAGCCATTGTCATCCTCTTACTAAGGCGCTTGTCCCTAGATAATTAAAGGTGCGCAGAGTCAGAAGACCCTGCGCAAGCGGATTACCAGCGGAAGTGAGCGAAGGCTTTGTTCGCTTCAGCCATACGGTGAACGTCTTCACGTTTCTTGACAGACGAACCCTTATTGTCAGCGGCATCCAGCAGCTCGCCAGCCAGACGCTGAGCCATTGATTTTTCACCACGTTTACGAGCGGCATCAACCAACCAGCGCATTGCCAGGGCATTGCGACGTACCGGACGAACTTCTACCGGCACCTGATAGGTTGCACCACCGACGCGACGAGATTTAACCTCGACCGCCGGACGAATGTTATCCAGAGCTTCTTCGAATACGGCCAGGTGCTCTTTGCCAGATTTGGTGGCAATGATGTCCAGGGCGCCATAAACAATGGCTTCTGCAACAGATTTCTTACCGTCAACCATTACTACGTTGACAAATTTAGCCAGCAGCTCTGATCCGAACTTGGGATCTGGCAGGATTTTACGCTGACCAACAACACGACGTCTTGGCATTTCAAATTCTCCGTAACTTCAGGGATTACCCAAAACTAGAAAGCTATCTAACTAGAAACGAATTAACGTTTGGCCTTACTTAACGGAGAACCATTAAGCTTTAGGACGCTTCACGCCATACTTGGAGCGAGCCTGCTTACGGTCTTTAACACCGGCACAGTCCAACGCACCACGAACGGTGTGATAACGAACACCTGGCAAGTCTTTTACACGACCGCCACGGATCAGAACAACAGAGTGCTCTTGCAGGTTGTGACCTTCACCACCGATGTAGGAGGTGACTTCGAAGCCGTTGGTCAGACGTACACGGCACACTTTACGCAGTGCAGAGTTAGGCTTCTTCGGGGTGGTGGTATATACACGAGTGCATACGCCACGCTTCTGAGGGCACGCTTCCAGCGCCGGCACGTTGCTTTTCACAACGAGCTTGATGCGTGGCTTGCGAACCAACTGGTTAATAGTTGCCATCAAAAGGCTCCTGATAATGACTTCATAAACGTGTGGAAAATCCTCCCCGCAGATACGGGGACGCGAAATTTTATGCCCTGTTGTCTGGGGAGTCAAGATTTATACAATTTGCGTCACAAAAGGGCAATTCGGATCCGTTTGATTTCACAACATCACCTTGAATTTTCTTGAAAATATGCTTCTCAGCCACCCCAGGTGCGCGGAGAACCTTTTTGCGCAATCAGTGCCACCAGACCCGCCATATCGAGCACATTGCCCACCCGATGCTGCAAACCGCGAGCTTGCAGATCTTCCTGCATCACATAAAGCGGGATACCCGCCAGCCGCGCGCTCCACTGGGGAGCCGATGCCGCAATCACGGCATCCTGCATCAGTACCAGCTCATCCTCGGGCTGAAGGTATGAGAGCGCCTCTGCCAGAGCCTGACTCTGAAAAGGGGAGTTCAATATCAGATGCAACATGGAGACCTCAAAAGCTGATGTGAGTCGAACATTGTGCCCAGCGCCGAGCCAGTTCCTGGCGCGGCAGACTCTCAACGGGGATCAGCAGATCATCCACAGTCACGCCACGCTCTGCCAGCGAGTCAGCACAAACATAGACCTCTTCGATGTCGTAGAGTTCCAGCATCTTGAAGGTGGGTGCGTAGTGGCGCTGCAAAATGGCGGCAGGCTGCTGCTCCTTGAGCAGTTGCAGTACGCCGTCCCCAATCAGGAAGAGGGCCAGCTCATCGGTCATGGCCGAGGTGGCCAGCAGGGCATCCAGTCCTTCCCGGCCGGCGGCATAGCCATGGGGGCCACGACTGCAGATAAAGGCGATTTTCTTGCTCATGACTCCCCCTAGAACTGAACCAACCGATCGGCGGTGAGCGCCGCCTCGGCCAACTGGCCCAGACCGCTCAGGCAAAATGGCGCTTGTAGATTGAAGTGTGCCTGCCCTGCCCCCTTGGCCTCCTGCTCATCGAGCACACCGCGCCGCATGGCGGCAGCGACGCAGACGTCGATACGGATCCCCTGCTCTTCTGCCAGCTCTCGCCACAGACGCACCAGGTCAGTCTCATCGGATGCTGGCAGATGCAGACCGTTGCCGTTGCAGACCCCGTCCTGATAGAAAAACAGGTGGGACAAGGTATGCCCCTGCGCCAACAGGGCGCGGGCAAAACGATAGGCTGTGCTGGCCGATTGGGTGCCATAGGCAGGCCCCGTGACCAGAATGGCAAAACTCAGACTCATAGCAGGACTCCTGTGCTGACCCGGTCCATTTTACGCCAAAAACAAAAAAGCCCCTGCCAGGAGGGGCTTGATTCGATCTGTTGATCAGAGATGGGCAATCGCCTCGACCTCGACCAGCACATCTTTCGGCAGACGGGCCACCTCCACGCAGGAGCGGGCTGGCGCCGCATCGCCAAAGTAGCGGGCATAGACCTGATTGAAAGCAACGAAGTTGTTCATGTCACTCAGGAAGCAGGTGGTTTTGACCACTTTGCTGGCATCGGCACCGGCAGCTTGCAACACGGCGACCAGATTCTTCATCACCCGTTCGGCCTGCTCTTCGATGCCTCCGGCCACGATCTCCATGGTGGCAGGATCGAGCGGGATCTGCCCGGAGGTGAAGATCATCTCGCCAACCTTGGTAGCCTGAACATACGGACCAATCGCGGCAGGCGCCTTGTCGGTTGCAATCACTTCTTTAGCCATTCATCTATCCCCTTCTGGAATGAGTTACTCGTTCTCGTCTTCACCCTGCTTGCGCTGTCGGATGTAAAGATAAACGGTATGTTTTGAAATATTGAGTTTGTCCGCCACCAGATTGATCGAATCCTTGATATCGAAAATGCCCTTCTCGAACAGCTGGGTCACGATGAAGCGGTTCTTGGCATTGTTGGCCACGGTGGGATCGCGATTGATCTCGTCGATGGTGTTATCCACCGTCTGGGCAACCAGCTCTTCCACGCTGTTGGCGAAGGTCTCTGGTGACTGGCGCGCCGCCTGCTGGGGCGTCGGGAAAAATTCGGCCACGAACTCGTGGAAAGGCGCATTGATGTGCAGGTTGATGCAGATAAGCCCCACCACTTGCCGCTCGCTGTTGCGAATGGCTATGGTGCTCGACTTCATCAGGGCGCCGGTACGGCTGCGAGCGAAATAGCTCTGGGTGTAATCCTGGCCGGTGCTCTCGATGTCCTTGAGCATGCGCAGGGCGAGATCGGTGATGGGCGCCCCGAGGGTGCGTCCGGTATTGAAGCCGTTGGCGATCTTGATCACCGACTCATGCAGATTTTCCAGGGAGTGGAGTACCACTTCACAATGCTTGCCGAACAGCTCGGCCAAGCCATCGATGAGCCCATCGTATGAGCGCAACAATTCCCTGTCTTCATCTGTAAAAGTGCGGCTGATCAGCTGTTCTTCGGGAAGCATGGCTTCCTCGATACCGACAGTCATGTTCTACCCCTGTAATAACCATTCAACTTTCCCGAGTTTTAAATTGCAGGGGAGTAAAGTCAACTTTTTTTGATTTTTTACTCTACAACTTTGCTCTGGATCATCCTGAAACCCGCGCTGCGTCTACCTTTGCCGAGGAATTGGCCAACAAAAAGGGCTCCTTGAAGGAGCCCTTTTTAATCACGGATGACGAGTTACTCTTCGTCGAAGCTACCGGCTGCGTTCAGCAGATCCGCCAGGTTCTGCTCCGCTTCATCAGCGGTCACCTGCGGGGTGCCAACAGCACGAGCTGCGGCAGCACGCTGGTTGATCCGGCTATGGTGGTAGGCAAAGCCGGTACCAGCCGGGATCAGACGACCCACGATGACGTTCTCTTTCAGACCACGCAGTTCATCACGCTTGCCACCTACGGCGGCTTCGGTCAGAACGCGAGTGGTTTCCTGGAAGGAAGCTGCGGAGATGAAGGACTCGGTGCTCAGAGATGCCTTGGTAATACCCATCAGTACATGACGGTAGGTCGCAGGGGTCTTGCCCTCGGCAACCAGCTTACGGTTGGCAATCTTCACGCGAGCCACTTCAACCTGTTCGCCTTCGATCAGATCGGTATCGCCAGCGCTCAGGATCTCGCACTTGCGCAGCATCTGACGAACGATGACTTCGATGTGCTTGTCGTTGATCTTAACGCCTTGCAGACGGTAAACGTCCTGCACTTCGTTGGCGATGTAGTTGGCGACCGGGCTGATACCGCGCAGACGCAGGATGTCGTGAGCAGACTCAGGACCGTCTGCCAGCACTTCACCCTTCTCAACTTTTTCACCTTCGAACACGTTCAGGTTACGCCACTTCGGAATCATCTCTTCGTAGACGTTGCCACCATCGGTCGGGGTAATGACCAGACGGCGTTTGCCCTTGGTCTCTTTCCCGAAGGAGATGGTACCGGAGATCTCGGCCAGAATTGCCGGTTCCTTCGGTTGACGTGCTTCGAACAGATCCGCAACGCGCGGCAGACCACCGGTGATGTCCTTGGTACCGCCGGACTCTTGCGGGATACGCGCTACCGCGTCACCCACGCCCACGTTGGCACCATCTTCCAGGTTCACGATCGCCTTGCCCGGCAGGAAGTACTGGGCGGCTACATCGGTACCCGGGATCATCACGTCTTTGCCGTTCAGGTCGACCAGTTTAACGGTCGGACGCATCTCTTTACCGGCGCTCGGACGCTCGTTGACGTCCAGAACAACGATAGAAGAGAGACCGGTCAGCTCGTCGGTCTGACGAGTGATGGTCACACCATCGATCATGTGTTCGAACTGCAGGCGACCTGCCACTTCGGTGATGATCGGGTGGGTGTGCGGATCCCAATTGGCAACGGTCTCGCCAGCACTCACGGCCTGGCCGTCCTTCACTTCCAGTACAGAACCGTAAGGCAGCTTGTGGCTTTCCTTGGTACGGCCCATGTCGTCCATGATGGTCAGTTCGGTAGAACGTGAGGTGATAACCAGTTTGTCATCGCTGTTGTGAACGAACTTGGCGTTCTGCAGCTTGATGGTACCTGTGTTCTTGACCTGGATGCTGCTTTCAGCAGCGGCACGAGATGCAGCACCACCGATGTGGAACGTACGCATCGTCAGCTGGGTACCCGGTTCACCGATGGACTGGGCGGCGATAACACCGACAGCCTCACCCTTGTTAACCAGGTGACCACGGGCCAGATCACGGCCGTAGCAGTGAGCACAGTTACCGAAGTCGGTTTCACAGGTGATGGCAGAACGAACCTTCACACGGTCAACGGAGTTGCGTTCCAGCAGGTCACACAGCTGCTCGTCGAGCAGGGTGTTGCGAGCAACCAGGATCTCGTCCTCGGTACCCGGCTTGATGACATCTTCTGCCACCACACGACCCAGCACGCGTTCACGCAGCGGCTCGACCACGTCGCCACCCTCGATCAGCGGAGTCATCCACAGACCGTCGGTAGTGCCGCAATCGTCCTCGGTGATCACCATGTCCTGCGCCACGTCTACCAGACGACGAGTCAGGTAACCGGAGTTCGCAGTCTTCAGTGCAGTATCCGCCAGACCCTTACGAGCACCGTGGGTAGAGATAAAGTACTGCAGTACGTTCAGACCTTCGCGGAAGTTCGCGATGATCGGAGTCTCGATGATGGAGCCATCCGGCTTGGCCATCAGGCCACGCATACCGGCCAGCTGACGGATCTGGGCGGCGGAACCCCGCGCACCAGAGTCGGCCATCATAAAGATGCTGTTGAACGAGGCCTGCTCTTCTTCTTCACCCAGCGAGTTGACGTTACGCTCTTTGGACAAGTTCTCCATCATGGCCTTGGAGACGCGCTCGTTGGCGCTGGCCCAGATATCGATAACCTTGTTGTAACGTTCGCCCGCAGTTACCAGACCGGACAGGAACTGGTCCTGGATCTCGGCAACTTCGGCTTCGGCAGACGCGATGATGTCTTTCTTGGCATCCGGGATGACCATGTCATCGATACCAACGGAAGCACCGGACAGCGCCGCGTAGTGGAAACCGGTATACATCAGCTGGTCAGCGAAGATAACGGTGTCCTTCAGCCCCTGCTTGCGATAGCAGGTGTTCAGCAGACGGGAGATGAGCTTTTTGCCCAGCGCCTTGTTGGATACGCATTTGATCCAGTTCTGCGGATTGGCTTCCAGATCGGCCTGCTCGGCAGCAGTCAGCACCTTCGGCTCGTCGATCAGGGCGTATTCCATACCTTTCGGCAGGATCAGGCTCAGGATCGCACGACCAACGGTGGTGTTCTTCATCTCGGTCTTGGCAACCAGCTCACCGGCTTCGTTCTTCACGTACTCGGTGATGCGGCACTTGACGCGAGCATGCAGGTCGGCCAGACCAGCACGGTACACTTTCTCGGCCTCTTTCGGGCCGGACAGCACCATACCTTCACCCTTCGCATTGATGCGGGCGCGGGTCATGTAGTACAGACCCAAGACCACGTCCTGAGAAGGAACGATGATCGGCTCACCGGAGGCTGGCGACAGGATGTTGTTGGTAGACATCATCAGCGCACGCGCTTCCAGCTGGGCTTCCAGGGTCAGCGGTACGTGGACCGCCATCTGGTCACCATCGAAGTCCGCGTTATACGCAGCACAAACCAGCGGGTGCAGCTGGATTGCCTTGCCTTCGACCAGAGTCGGTTCGAATGCCTGGATACCCAGACGGTGCAGGGTCGGTGCACGGTTCAGCAGAACCGGGTGCTCGCGGATCACTTCGTCCAGGATATCCCAAACGACAGCTTCCTCGCGCTCCACCATCTTCTTGGCGGCCTTGATAGTGGTCGCCAGACCGCGGGTTTCCAGCTTGCCATAGATGAACGGCTTGAACAGTTCCAGCGCCATCTTCTTCGGCAGACCGCACTGATGCAGACGCAGAGTCGGGCCTACGGTGATAACGGAACGACCGGAGTAGTCGACACGCTTACCGAGCAGGTTCTGACGGAAACGACCCTGCTTACCCTTGATCATATCGGCCAGGGATTTCAGCGGGCGCTTGTTGGAACCGGTGATGGCACGACCGCGACGGCCGTTATCCAGCAGCGCATCGACGGACTCTTGCAGCATACGCTTTTCGTTGCGCACGATGATGTCCGGAGCAGCCAGATCCAGCAGACGCTTCAAGCGGTTGTTACGGTTGATCACGCGACGGTACAGATCGTTCAGATCGGAAGTCGCGAAACGGCCGCCGTCCAGCGGTACCAGCGGACGCAGGTCCGGCGGCAGCACAGGCAGCACTGTCATGATCATCCACTCCGGCTTGTTGCCGGACTGCAGGAAAGCTTCCATCAGCTTCAGACGCTTGGTGGTCTTCTTGCGTTTGGTCTCGGAGTTGGTCTGATCCAGCTCCTCACGCATCGCTTTGACTTCACCTTCCAGATCGATGGCGCGCAGCAATGCCAGGATTGCTTCGGCACCCATCTTGGCGTCAAATTCGTCGCCCCACTCTTCCAGCGCATCCAGGTACTGCTCTTCGGAGAGCATCTGGCTGCGTTCGAGGTTGGTCATGCCCGGCTCGATAACTACGAAAGATTCGAAGTAGAGCACGCGTTCGATGTCGCGCAGGGTCATGTCCAGAAGCAGACCGATACGGGACGGCAGGGACTTCAGGAACCAGATGTGGGCAGTCGGGCTGGCCAGCTCGATGTGGCCCATACGCTCACGACGGACCTTGGTCTGGGTCACTTCAACGCCGCACTTCTCACAGATCACACCACGGTGTTTCAGGCGCTTGTACTTGCCGCACAGACACTCGTAGTCCTTCACCGGTCCGAAGATACGGGCGCAGAACAGACCATCACGCTCCGGCTTGAAAGTCCGGTAGTTGATGGTCTCAGGCTTTTTGACCTCACCGAATGACCAGGAGCGGATCATGTCAGGAGAGGCCAGACCGATCTTGATACTGTCAAACTCTTCGGTCTTGGTCTGAGCCTTCAAAAACTTGAGTAAGTCTTTCACGTGTTTCCCCTGTCAGGAGTCTAACCTCGGCGCCCCGGCTGCCAAAACAGCGGGGCGCCCACGTCAATTCTCGAACAATAAGAGCGAGCTCTTACTCTTCGTCCAGCTCGATGTTGATACCCAGAGAGCGGATTTCCTTCAGCAATACGTTGAAGGATTCGGGCATGCCCGGCTCCATACGGTGGTCGCCATCCACGATGTTCTTATACATCTTGGTACGGCCATTCACATCGTCAGACTTGACGGTCAGCATTTCCTGCAGGGTATATGCCGCACCGTAAGCCTCCAGGGCCCACACTTCCATCTCACCGAAACGCTGACCACCGAACTGAGCCTTACCACCCAGCGGCTGCTGGGTAACCAGGCTGTAAGAACCGGTAGAACGCGCGTGCATCTTGTCGTCGACCAAGTGGTTCAGCTTGAGCATGTACATGTAACCAACGGTTACTTTACGCTCGAAGCGGTTACCGGTACGGCCATCGAACAGATCAATCTGACCGGACTCCGGCAGATCGGCCAGCTTCAGCAGGGCTTTGATTTCGCGCTCTTTGGCACCATCAAACACTGGAGTAGCAACCGGCAGACCCTTACGCAGGTTACCCACTAGGGTACGTACGTCGTCATCAGACAGTTCGGCGATGTTCACTTGCTGGGTGTCCTTCTCGCCCAGGTCGTAGACCTGTTGCAGGAAGTTGCGCATCTCGTGCAGCTCGCGCTGCTCTTTGACCATGCGATCGATCTTCTCGCCGATCCCCTTGGCCGCAAGGCCCAGGTGCACTTCGAGGATCTGACCGATGTTCATACGGGATGGTACGCCCAACGGGTTCAGTACGATGTCGACCGGACGGCCGAACTCGTCATGAGGCATATCCTCGACCGGACAGATCTTGGAGATAACACCCTTGTTACCGTGACGGCCCGCCATCTTGTCACCCGGCTGGATGCGACGCTTGACTGCCAGATAAACCTTGACGATTTTCAGTACGCCCGGCGCCAGATCATCACCCTGGATAATCTTGCGACGCTTGTTCTCGAACTTCTTGTCGAACTCGGCTTTCAGCTCAACGTGCTGTTCAGCGATCTGCTCCAGTTCGGTCTGCTTGGCTTCATCTTCGATGGCCAGTTCAAACCACTTGGAACGCTCCAGCTTGTTCAGACGATCTTCGCTGTAACCGGCGGCCAGCAGCAGGTTGCGGGAGCGGCCGAAAATGCCGTCTTCCAGGATCTTGAACTCTTCGGTCAAGTCCTTCTTCGCTTCCTTCAGCTGCATCTCTTCGATTTCTTTGGCGCGCTTGTCTTTTTCCACGCCATCGCGGGTAAAGACTTGCACGTCAACCACAGTACCGTACACACCGTTCGGTACACGCAGGGAGGAGTCCTTCACGTCGGACGCCTTCTCACCGAAGATGGCGCGCAGCAGCTTCTCTTCCGGAGTCAGCTGGGTTTCACCTTTCGGCGTTACCTTACCAACCAGAATGTCGCCGCCCTTCACTTCGGCACCCACGTAGACGATACCGGACTCGTCCAGCTTGGACAGAGCGGCTTCACCCACGTTCGGGATGTCAGCAGTGATCTCTTCCGGACCCAGCTTGGTGTCACGGGAGATACAGGCCAGTTCCTGGATATGGATGGTGGTCAGGCGATCTTCCTGAACAACACGCTCGTTCACCAGGATCGAGTCTTCGAAGTTGTAACCGTTCCACGGCATGAACGCGACGCGCATGTTCTGACCCAGAGCCAGTTCACCCAGATCGGTGGACGGGCCGTCAGCCAATACGTCGCCAGCCATGACCGGCTCACCCAACATCACGCAAGGACGCTGATTGATACAGGTGTTCTGGTTGGAACGGGTGTATTTGGTCAGGTTGTAGATGTCGATACCGGCTTCGCCTGGCATCAGCTCATCTTCATTTACCTTGATAACGATACGGGAGGCATCGACGTAGTCGATCATGCCGCCACGCTTGGCAACTACGGTTACACCGGAGTCAACGGCCACAGCGCGTTCCATACCGGTACCTACCAGCGGCTTGTCAGCACGCAGAGTCGGTACAGCCTGACGTTGCATGTTTGAACCCATCAATGCGCGGTTCGCGTCATCGTGTTCCAGGAACGGGATCAGAGCGGCTGCCACAGATACGATCTGCTGCGGACTCACGTCCATATACTGGATCTGGTCGGCGTTCATAAAGGTGGATTCACCTTTATGACGGCACGGGATCAATTCATCTTTCAGACGGCCATCTTCGGTGGTCGCGGCGTTAGCCTGTGCGATCACGTACTTGCCTTCTTCAATAGCAGACAGGTAGTCCACTTCGTCGGTGATCACACCGTCAATGACCTTGCGGTACGGGGTCTCGAGGAAACCGTACTCGTTGGTACGAGAGTACACGGACAGGGAGTTGATCAGACCGATGTTCGGACCTTCAGGAGTCTCGATCGGGCACAGACGACCATAGTGGGTCGGGTGTACGTCTCGGACTTCAAAGCCGGCACGCTCACGAGTCAAACCGCCCGGGCCCAGCGCAGAGATACGGCGCTTGTGGGTCACTTCGGACAGCGGGTTGTTCTGGTCCATAAACTGGGACAGCTGGCTGGAACCAAAGAACTCTTTGACTGCGGCGGAGATCGGCTTGGCGTTGATCAGATCCTGCGGCATCAGGGTGTCCAGGTCGCCCAGGGAGAGACGCTCCTTGACCGCACGCTCGACACGCACCAGACCGACGCGGAACTGGTTTTCAGCCATTTCACCGACAGAACGGATACGACGGTTACCCAGGTGGTCGATATCGTCCACTTCGTCGTTACCGTTACGGATGTCGATCAGGCGCTTCATTACATCGACGATGTCGTCTTTGGTCAGAACGCCAGCGCCAGTCTCGTCTTCACGACCCAGACGGCGGTTGAACTTCATCCGACCTACGGTAGACAGGTCGTAACGTTCGGCAGAGAAGAACAGGTTTTCGAACAACTGCTCTGCTGCTTCACGTGTCGGCGGCTCGCCCGGACGCATCATGCGGTAGATTTCTACCAGCGCTTCCAGACGGTTGGTGCTGGAATCGACGCGCAGGGTCTCGGACATGTAGGCACCGTGGTCCAGTTCGTTGGTGAACAGAACCTCGAAATGCTTGAAGCCGGCCTGGGACAGGTTGGCAATCGCTTCCAGGCTCAGAGCCTGGTTGGCTGCCACTACCAGTTCGCCAGTTTGCGGATGTGCGTAGTCCTTGGCAGCAACTTTGCCAACAACGTACTCAACCGGTACCTCAATCTGGGTAACAGCATCTTTTTCCAGCTGACGGATGTGACGGGCAGTCACACGACGACCGGTTTCAACAACCACGGCACCATTGGCCACGATGTCGAAGGTCGCAGTTTCGCCACGCAGGCGCTCCGGCACCAGATCCATCATCAACTTGCCATCTTTGACCTCGAAACCGATGGTTTCGAAGAAGGTGGCCAGGATCTCTTCGGAAGTGAAGTCCAGGGCGCGCAGAATGATGGATGCCGGCAGTTTGCGACGACGGTCGATACGGACAAACAGGTTGTCTTTCGCATCGAACTCGAAGTCCAGCCAGGAGCCACGGTAGGGGATAACGCGGGCGTTATACAACACCTTACCGGATGAATGTGTCTTGCCTTTATCGTGGTCGAAGAAGACGCCCGGGCTGCGGTGCAGCTGGGAAACGATAACCCGCTCGGTACCATTGATAACAAAGGTACCGTTCTCGGTCATGAGCGGAATTTCGCCCATGTATACTTCTTGTTCCTTGATGTCTTTGACGGTGCCGGCAGCTGCTTCACGGTCGTACAGAACCATACGAAGCTTGACACGCAGCGGCGCGGAGTAGGTCACTCCACGGATCTGGCATTCTTTTACGTCAAATACCGGCTCACCCAGGCGATAGCTGACATACTGAAGCTCAGCACTACCGGAGTAACTGGTGATCGGGAAAACGCTACGGAAAGCGGCCTCTAGGCCATATTCACCTTCCGGGTCAGCCTCGATGAACTGCTTGAAGGAGTCCAGCTGAATGGACAACAGATAAGGCGTGTCCAGTACCTGGTCTCGCTTACCGAAGTCCTTACGAATGCGTTTTTTTTCGGTATAAGAGTAAACCATAGGGTTCCTCAGCTCGCTGATAAGTGACCCACTCTGTCCCGCGGGACAGCTCTGTCTCAACACCGTTTTGTGTTGGCCCGGACGAAAGAAGACAGTCCGGATTGCTGGTGCACCGAGAGTCGTAAACGGTGTGAAATGCTCTCAGTCTACAGCGCAAAAAGGCTGGTGAACAAAAATTCACCAGCCCTAGCCTGTTTTATCAGGCTAATCTACATAAATGCAGATTATTTGATCTCAACAGAAGCACCGGCAGCTTCCAGCTCTTTCTTCAGAGCTTCAGCTTCGTCTTTGGAGACGGCTTCTTTCAGGTTAGCCGGAGCAGCTTCTACCAGATCTTTGGCTTCTTTCAGGCCCAGACCGGTAGCGCCACGAACGGCTTTGATGACGGCAACTTTGTTGGCACCGGCAGCAGTCAGAACTACGTCGAACTCGGTCTTCTCTTCTACTGCTTCAGCGGCCGGACCGGCAGCAACAGCAACAGCGGCAGAAACACCGAACTTCTCTTCCATAGCTTCGATCAGCTCAACAACTTCCATTACGGACATGGAAGCAACGGCTTCGATGATTTGGTCTTTAGTGATAGACATGACAAAAATTCCTGATGTTGAATAAACTCAAACAGCCTAAATAGGCGAGAATCAAGCAGCAGCTTGTTTCTGGTCGCGAACAGCAGCGATAGTACGAACCAGCTTGCCAGCAGAGGCTTCTTTCATAGTCGCCATCAACTTCGCAATTGCTTCTTCGTAAGTCGGCAGCGTGGCCAGACGATCAATTTGTGCTGCGGCGATAAACTCACCGTTAAAAGCGCCAGCCTTGATTTCGAACTTTTGGTTCGCTTTGGCAAACTCTTTGAACAGACGAGCAGCAGCGCCCGGGTGTTCGTTAGAGAAAGCAATCAAGGTAGGACCGGTAAATGCGTCGTTCAGGCACTCGTATTCGGTACCTTCTACCGCGCGACGCAGCAGGGTGTTACGCACAACGCGCATGTACACACCGGCTTCACGAGCGGTTTTACGCAGGACGGTCATCTTGTCTACAGTGACACCGCGAGAATCGGCAACAACTGCAGAAAGAGCGCCTTTGGCAGCTTCGTTGACTTCAGCAACAATTGCCTTTTTGTCTTCGAGTCCCAATGCCATTGGCTTAACTCCTGGATTGAATCCGGGTCAAATGACCCAGTACTGACACATCCCCCCTACCTTTACAACAGAGGGGAACGATGCGGTAGCAGGATTCCAGAAGAGAAAGAATCTTTCTCGCTGGGTTTCCGGCACCGTCTACGCAGGAAACATTAAGGCTTTGCAGCCTCCTGCGGTCTTGGACGGAGGTCGAAACCCCCAACCAATCAAGGCGCAAAATTATAGATTAAATTTTGCGCCTTGTAAAACCCATCAATTAGGCCTGAGCTTCCAGAGAAGCTTGGTCTACGGCAACACCGGCACCCATGGTGGTGGAGATGCTGACTTTCTTGATGAATTGACCTTTGGCGGAAGAGGGCTTGCCTTTTTTCAGGGCAACCAGCAGAGCTTCCAAGTTTTCTTTCAGCTGAACTTCGTTGAAAGAAACCTTACCCAGAGTGGTATGGATGATACCATTCTTGTCGTTACGGTAACGAACCTGACCAGCCTTGGCGTTCTTGACGGCTTCGGCAACGTTCGGGGTTACAGTACCAACTTTCGGGTTAGGCATCAGGCCGCGCGGGCCCAGGATTTGACCCAGTTGACCAACAACGCGCATGGCATCCGGGGATGCGATAACTACGTCGAAGTTCATCTCGCCTTTCTTGACCAGATCGGCCAGGTCATCCATACCTACCAGGTCAGCACCGGCAGCTTTAGCTGCTTCGGCGTTGGCACCTTGGGTAAATACGGCAACGCGAACGTCACGACCGGTACCGTGCGGCAGTACAGTAGCACCACGTACGTTCTGGTCAGATTTACGAGCGTCGATACCCAGGTTGACAGCAACGTCAACGCTTTCAACGAACTTGGCGGTAGCCAGTTCTTTCAGCAGGGCAATGGCTTCGTTGATGGAGTACTCTTTGGTACCGTCAACTTTTTCGCGAATAACGCGCATACGCTTGGAAAGTTTAGCCATTGTCTTAATCCTCCACTACCAGACCCATGGAACGAGCGGAGCCTGCGATGCAACGTACTTTTGCATCCAGATCGGCACCAGTCATATCCGGCTCTTTGGTCTTGGCGATTTCTTGCAGCTGGGCAACGGTCACCTTACCAACCTTGTCTTTGTTCGGCTTGGAAGAACCAGACTTGATGCCAGCAGCTTTCTTCAGCAGGAAGGAAGCAGGCGGAGTCTTGGTTTCGAAGGTGAAGGAACGGTCGCTGTAAACGGTGATCACGACCGGGGTCGGTGAACCTTTTTCCAGCTTCTCTGTACGAGCGTTGAACGCCTTACAGAATTCCATGATGTTAACACCGTGTTGACCCAGTGCAGGACCAACGGGAGGAGACGGGTTGGCTGCACCAGCAGCAACCTGCAGCTTGATATAAGCTGTGACTTTCTTAGCCATTAGGAAAATACCTCAAAAATGGGTTCTAGCGCCTCGGAGACTTGCTCCTGCAAACGGCTCCCCAACTAATAAAGGGGCAGCGAATTATAGAGATATTCGCTGCCCCTGACAACCGTTAAACGTACAGAATTCAATCAGCCCTTTTCGACCTGACCAAAATCCAGTTCAACAGGAGTAGAACGACCGAAGATCAGTACAGAAACCTTCACTCGGCTCTTCTCATAATCAACCTCTTCAACGGTACCGTTGAAGTCGGCAAACGGACCATCGGCAACCCGCACCATTTCACCCGGTTCAAACAGGGTTTTCGGACGCGGCTTGTCGTGGGCATCCTGCAGACGGTTCAGGATGGCATCGGCCTCTTTGTCGGAGATCGGTGCCGGACGGTCGGAAGTACCGCCGATGAAGCCCATAACACGCGGTACGTTACGCACCAGGTGCCATGTGGTTTCATCCATGATCATCTGGACCAGGACATAACCCGGGAAAAACTTGCGCTCACTCTTGCGCTTCTGGCCTGCACGCATCTCGACCACTTCTTCGGTCGGGACTAGTACTTCACCGAACATGTCTTCCATGCCATGCATCTTGATATGTTCACGCAGGGATTTGGCAACACGGCCTTCATAGCCGGAAAACGCCTGCACGACATACCATCTCATACGCTGTTCACGTTGTTCAGTCATGGCTTATCCTTACACACCGGTAATCAGGTTAACCAACCAGACCAAGGCGCCGTCCAGAACGAACAGCAGCAGCCCCATCACGGCGGTCACCGCCAGCACAATCAGGGTTGTCTGAATGGCTTCCTGACGGGTTGGCCATACGACCTTGCGGACTTCCAGGCGAGACTCACGGGCGAATGCCAGTGTTGCCTTCCCTTTGGTGGTTTGCAGGGCTACTGCACCAGCAGCAGCGATGACAATGACCACACCCAAGGCGCGGACGGCAGCAATAACATCGCTCAGCAGATAATTACCTACTACAGCGGCCACCAGGATAATGAAAACCAGGCCCCAAAGCAGGGTATCCTTGCTTCCGCCCTGGTTCTCAGAACTAACACTCATACAACCCACCTGTATCTGACGTAACCAAAGACACAAAAGCCCCGTACGAGACGAGGTATATGGCAGGGGCGGCAGGACTCGAACCCGCAACCATCGGTTTTGGAGACCGCTGTTCTACCAATTCGAACTACGCCCCTGCATAAGAAAGCCCCTATTATAGGGGCTTTGCTTTATTTATGTAAGCCAAAGATTAAGCGATAACTTTAGCTACAACACCAGCACCTACGGTACGGCCACCTTCACGGATAGCGAAACGCAGGCCGTC
>NZ_JAAKMV010000024.1:0-15333 GCF_049170575.1 Aeromonas sp. 604282
GCCCGTAGCTCAGCTGGATAGAGTACCTGGCTACGAACCAGGTGGTCAGAGGTTCGAATCCTCTCGGGCGCACCATACAGACAGCCTCGACTTCGGTCGGGGCTGTTTTTTTATAGGCGATATTTAGCTTTTTGGTGCAGATTCGTTTTCGCGTTATAGCGGCTGGATGGCCTTCCAGTCTGTTCTTGTCCTCTTTCAGACCCCCTTCTGTTATTGCGCCGCGCTCTTCTTTACAGCGCAAACCCTTGCCACCCTTTGCCTCATCTATAGACGCCCTGTATGCCTGCTGTTGCAACGGCAGATGCAGCGCAGCTCATCACTCAGGATTCGCTCATCAACATCCTGCAGGGCCTGCCGAGGCGTTCTGCGGGCAATAAAAAAGGATGCCGCAGCATCCTTTTTTGTGAAGAGATCCACTCAGCTTTTCAGCCATTTGCGAATGCGGTTGGCATCGCCGATGGGTGTACGTTTGCCCACCGAGTTGAGTAGCACGATGGCGAGCTCGCGGCTATCCGGTTTGGCGCGCATCACCAGACAGCGCCCCGCTTCGTCAGTGAAGCCGGTCTTGGAGAGGCGCACGTCCCAATCCGGGTTTTTCACCAGCGGGTTGGTGTTGTTGAACATCAGGCTGTAGGCGGGGGCGCTGAAGCGCATCTCCCGGTTCTCATCCTGAGTGAACTGACGGATCAGCGGCTGACGATAGGCGGCGGCAGCCAGCTTGCCCAGATCCTGGGCGGTGGAGACGTTGCGGGTGGAGAGGCCGGTGGAGTCGTAGAAGTGGGTATTACGCATTCCCAATTGTCTGGCCTTATTGTTCATGGCCCGCACGAAGGCGCTGCGACCGCCAGGATAGTGACGCGCCAGTGCCGAGGCCATCCGGTTTTCGGAGGACATCAGCGCCAGATGCAGGGCGTCGCGGCGGGTCACCTTGGTGCCCATGCGGATGCGGGAGTGGGTGTGTTTGACCCGATCCAGATCGTTTTTGTCGACCGTGATGATCTGGTTGAGATTCTGCTTGGCATCCAGCACCACCAGCGCTGTCATCAGCTTGGTGAGGGAGGCGATGGGACGCACCTTGGTGGCATTCTTCTGGTAGAGCGTCTTGCCCGTTTTTACATCCACGACCAGGGCGCTGCTCGAGCGTACTTCCAGTTTGGCAGGGTTGGGGGCCGCGCTGACCGCAGGCAATCCCAACATTCCCATCAACCCGACAACCAGCGCTGCTGCGCGAATCCGACACCACATACAACCGACTCCGTTCCCATCCAAAAAAAGGCGCTAGATTCACTCATTTTTACCCCAGCTTTACAAGGGCCGAGCGGGACTATTTCTGCTATTTGCGCAAAATAGGCGATCAAAAAAGCCCTCTGGCGAGGGCTTTCAGGTCGGGCGTTGGGCGAGGGGTCAATCCCGCGGCTGCGCGGCCCTGCGTTTGCTGATCCAGCGCCAGACCAGCGCCACCATGCCACCCAGCAGCAGGGCCACCGGCAGATAGATGATGATGTTGAAGAACTGGGTCTGGTATTCGGCGGCCAGCTTGGTGTGGCTCAGGTAGTAGCCAAACCCGACCAACGGGCAGATCCACATGATGGAGCTGATCAGATTGACGATGAGAAAGCGCCCCTGGGGCAGTTCGGTGGCACCCACGATATAGGGGTAGGCGGTGCGCACGAAGGCGATATAGCGCGCGGTTATCAGGGTGATGATCCCGTACTTGTCCAGCAGGTGGTAGACCTTCTGCTGGTGTCGCTCTTCCACGTGGGACATCAGCCGATGGTAGAGCTGGGTGTGGCCAAGAAAGCGCCCCTGCATGTAACCGAGCCAGGTGCCGACAAAGGTAGCAATGATCAACAGCGGGATTACCCCGAGAGACAATACATCCTGATAGATGAGCACGCCTGTGAGGATCAGCAGGCTGTCACCGGGCAGAAAGGCGGTAGGGATGAATCCGTTTTCCAGTACCAGAAACGTCAGAATAACACCACAGATCATGAAGGCCATCTTGGGATCGGAAAGTGTGTTCAGATCGTGATTCATAAAGGCGTGAGCCAGTTGGTAAAACTGCTCCATACTTGCAAACTCCGCAGGTTAGCTGGGTTGATCGGTCAAGGGCATGGCGAGCACCTTGTCGATGCGCAGGCCATCCATGTCAACAATTTCCAGTTGCCACTGTTCCAGTGTCACCAGGTCTCCGGTTTGTGGAACACGACCAAGGAGCAGCATGATAAGCCCTCCGAGGGTGTGATAGTGATGTTTTTCTTCTTCTGGCAGACGAACCAGCTCCAGACAGTCCTTTAATTCCGGCAACGGGATCAGGCCGTCGAGCAGCCAGCTGCCATCGGCGCGCCGGAAGGCCCAGTTGTCTTCACCATCCTCCTGCTGGAAATCCCCCGCCAGCGCCTCCAGCAGATCCTGCTGGGTGACCAGTCCCTGCAACTCGCCATATTCGTCAACCACCAGCGCCATCTGTTCGCTGTGGGTGCGGAAGTGGTTGAGCAGCTCGACGCCGTTGAGGGTCTCGGGCAGCAGGCTGCCCTCCTGGGTCAGGGCAGCCAGATCGATGGGCTCCCCCTTGATATAGGCGTGCAGCACCTTGCTGACATTGATGATACCCACCAATTCTGACAAGTTGCCGTCGCAGACCGGAAAATAGCTGTGTCGATACTCCACCAGCCGCTGCAGGTTGGTCTCCAGCGGCAGCGCCAGATCCAGATAGCGGATATCGCTGCGCGGCACCATCAGGGAGGAGAGGCTGCGCTCGTCAAGACGGAAGACGTTGCGCAGCATGGTGTGTTCATGATCCTCGATCACCCCGGCTTCAGAGCCCTCCACCAGCATGGCGTGGATCTCCTCCTCGGTAACGTTGGCGCTGCCGTTCTGGTTGACCCGCAGCAGCCGCAGGCTGGCATTGGTAGAGGCCGACAGCAGCCAGACGAAGGGGCGGGTCAGGGTGGCGAGCCAGTGCATGGGGCGCGCGACCAGACAGGCGATGCGCTCGGCATTGAGCTGGCCGAGCCGCTTGGGCACCAGCTCCCCCACCACGATGGAGAGGTAAGTAACCACCACCACCACAATGATGGTGGCGATCAGGCCACTGCTCTTGGCGGGGAGTCCCCACTCCTGCAACCAGAGGGAAAAGGGCTGGGCCAGCAGGGATTCGCCGTAGATACCGTTGAGCAGACCTATGCTGGTAATGCCGATCTGGACGGCAGAGAGAAAATGGGTCGGGTCTTCGCCCAGTTTGAGGGCAATGGCGGCGGAACGGTTGCCTTCAGAGGCAAGCTTGCCGAGGCGAGCCTTGCGTGCGGTGACGATGGCGATTTCTGACATGGCGAAGACGCCATTAAGCAAAATCAATCCCAGCAGGATCAATATTTCCATACAGCAACAGCACTCCTTGAGTGGATAAGATCGCTGGCAGTGTAATGAATTTGGCGGCGATGCGCTTGTGAAAGCGGGTGATCCGGCTCGCTAATTTGATGACAGCGCTCTGCGGTGGCTGAAAAAGATGGCCGGAAAAGGGAAGGATGACCCCGCCAAACGGCGTAATGGGCGAGGCAGCATTGCAGAAGGGAAAAGGGCGGGAAGTCCCGCCCTTGCTTGTCATGGTTCAGACAACTGTTGTCAGAACTGCTGGAACCAGCGCTGGATCTGGGCCGGGTCCTTGCTCTGGGTCAGGGAGAGCATCAGCAGCACCCGCGCTTTCTGCGGGTTGAGAGTGCCGGAGGCTACGAAGCCGTACTTGGCATCATCGATCTCGGCATCCAGGGTGGTGGCGCCGGTCGGTACGCGGGCGGAGCGCACGACGCGGATGCCATCCTTGCTCGCCTTGGCCAAGGTATCGAACAGGGTGTGGTAGAGGTTGCCGTTACCCACCCCGGCACTGACGATGCCGTCGAACTTGGCATCCACCATCGCTTTGGCCGGCAAGTCGGTGGCGTTGGCGTAGCTGTAGACGATGCCGACTTGCGGCAGCTTGTCGAGCTTGCTCACGTCAAACGGCGTCTTGCTGGTGTGCAGACGGGCCGGGCTGCGCTGATAGTCGATCTTGCCGTTGTGGATGTAACCGAGCGGGCCAAAGTTGGGGGAGGCGAAGGTTTGCACCCCGGTGGTGTTGGTCTTGGTGACGTCGCGGGCATCCAGCACTGTGTCGTTCATCGCCACCATCACGCCACGGCCCTTGGAGGCGGGGTCGGAGGCGGTCACTACGGCGTTGTAGAGGTTGAGCGGGCCATCGGCACTCATGGCGGTGGAGGGGCGCATGGCGCCGACCAGCACCACCGGCTTGTCGCTCTTGACGGTCAGATTGAGGAAGTAGGCGGTCTCTTCCATGGTGTCGGTGCCGTGGGTAATGACGATGCCATCCACGTCATCCTTGGCCAGCAGCTCGTTGACCCGCTTGGCCAGCTTGAGCCACACCTCGTCGTTCATGTCCTGGGAGCCGATCTTCACCACCTGCTCACCCTGCACATCGGCCACGTTCTTCATCTCGGGCACGGCGGCGATCAGGGTTTCGATGGCCACCTTGCCAGCCTCGTAGTTGGACTGGGTAGCCGACTGGCCAGCTCCGGCAATGGTGCCGCCGGTTGCCAGAATATGGACGTTGGGCAGGGCCATTGCCATGGGGGAGAGGGTCAGGCCGACGACGGCGGCGAGCAGGGTCTTGCGGATCGGTAGGGTCATGCTGCAAATCCTTGTGGTTGGAATAATCGCAGCAAGTTTGCCCGTTTAATAACCCGGGTCTGTGATAAAACTCACCAAAAGACAGGTGAGTACAGATTTTTAACCTGTTTGATACCTCTATGGAGATAATTTAACTCGCAGAGAAACCCTTGGCTTCGATCAGGGCGATCAGCTCGGCCTTGCTCAGATCACTCTCGATGACGGCCTTGCTGCTGGCGAAATCGACGGTCGCGGTGGTGACCGCAGGCTGGGCCAGCAGCGCTTTTTGCAGACTGGCGGCGCAGCCACCGCAGGACATGCCGGACACGGTGAGTTCGATGGTCATGGGATATCTCCTCTGTTGATGGGCGCCAGCCTAAAGCTGCCGCCTCCGGCAAGGTCAAGCCGTCAGTACATAAGACCCAGATAGTTCATCAGAGTTGCTCCCAGACTAGTGGTGAGCAGTGAGCCGAGGGTGGTGGTGGCGATGATGTTTGCGGCCAGCACGCTGTCGCCCCCCATGGCGCGGGTCATCACATAGCTGGCGGCTGCGGTGGGGGTGGAGCTGATGAGAAACAGGATGCCGAGCGCCTGCGGGCTGAAATCCAGTGCCCAGGCACCAAGTACCAGCAGCAGAGGGATGCAGAACAGCCGGTTTGCCGTGGCCCAGCCAGTCAGCAGGGCGCCCCCGCGCAGGGCCTTGAGGTTGAGGCTGGCGCCGGTGCAGAGCAGGGCCAGTGGCAGGGTCATGTTGGCGAAGTAGTTGCCGGTAGTGATCACCAGTTGGGGCAACTCGATGCCGAGCAGGCCGAAGGGCAGGGCGGATAGAATGGCGATGATCAGCGGATTTTTGGCGATCCCCTTGAGGATCGGTTTGATCCCCTTGCTGCCCCCCAAGCTGCGGGTCAGGGTGATCACCGCGAGCACGTTGTAGAGCACGGTGACCGAGCCCACCAGCAGGGCGGCGGCGCCGATCCCTTCGGGCCCGTAAGCGTTTTGCACATAGGCCAGCCCCATGATCCCCATGTTGCCGCGAAAGCTGCCCTGTACAAAGATCCCGCGTTGACGCCGCTCCGGGATGAAGCGGGCTGCCAATACCTCAAGGATCAGAAAACCGGTGAGGGTGCCGAGCAGGCCGTAGAGGATAAGCCAGGGGCTCGGCATGGTGGAAAAATCGGTGCGCACCATGCTGAGGAACAGGAGGGCGGGCAGGGTGACCTGAAACACCAGGCGGGAGGCGGACTCGACGAAGCTGTCGGGCAACAGGCCCAGCTGCTTGAGCAAGATGCCGAGCAGCAGCACCACGCAGATGGGGCCTGTGATGGAGAGGGAGAAGAGCAGACTGGCCAGCAGATCCATGATGGGCGTCCTGTGCTGTGCCCACACACCCTGACGGCGGGGCAAAAAGGGCATTCTAACGCCATGGGCTTGTATTCACAGGGGTTAATCACAACAATGTGGGCAATTCCACCGCCTAGCCTCCTGTGAGCCAATTCATGGACAAGAAACTGACCATCCTCGATATCGCCAGACTGAGTGGCGTCGGCAAGTCGACCGTCTCCCGGGTGCTCAATCAGGATCCCAAGGTGAAGCAGGAGACCCGCGAGCGGGTGGAGCAGATCATCGCCGAGCACGGCTTCGTGCCGAGCAAGTCGGCGCGGGCCATGCGCAGCCAAAGCCAGCAGGTGGTGGGGATCATCGTTTCGCGGCTCGACTCCAGCTCGGAAAACCAGGCGGTGCGCGGCATGCTGGAGACCCTCTACCAGCGTGGCTACGATGCCGTGCTGATGGAGAGCAAGTTCTCCCCCGCCAAGGTACAGGAGCATCTGGCGGTGCTGGAGCGGCGCGGGGTGGATGGCATTATCCTGTTCGCCTTCAATAACTTGGACTATGCCGCCATGACGCCGCTGAAAGAGAAGCTGGTGCTGGTCGCTCGTGAATATCCCGGTTTCTCCTCGGTCTGCTTCGACGACGCCGGTGCGGTGCGCACCATGCTGGCGCAGCTGGCAAGCCGTGGTGCCCGCGATATCGCCTATCTGGGGGTGGATGCCTCGGACCTCACCACCGGCCAGCGCCGCCTCGATGCCTATCTCGCTTACTGCGCAGAGCAAGGGTTGCACGCGCGCAGCGCCCTCGGCGATCTCAGCCTGCAGAGTGGCTACCGGCTGGCGGCCGAGCTGCTGACCCCCTCCACCCAGGCGTTGGTCTGCGCCAGCGACACCCTCGCCATCGGTGCGGCAAAATACCTGCAAGAACAAGGGCGTAGCGAGGTACTGGTGACCGGCCTTGGCAACAACCCCATGCTCAGTTTCCTCTTCCCCAACGCCCTCAGTCTCGATCTTGGTTACAAAGGGGCGGGGGAGCAGGCGGCGCGTCAGCTGCTCGGCCAGATTGAGCAGGATCGGCCTCCGCTGGTGACAATCGCCCCCTGCCGAACCCTGTGAGCCCCATCACTTCCGACTGAACAAAAAGTGTGCTTCTTGTGACGCTGGCCACGAATTGGGAACGTTCCCATTTCGATCTGGCCAGATTGTCGGCATGCTAAATGGGAACGATACCAAAAACGCTCCGGCCGACAGACTGGCTCAAAAGGGCGATACAGACCACTATTCAATGGCGTCACAGAGGGAAGACCCATGTCCAAGATCAACGCACAGCAGCTTGCCACCCTGATCGACAAGATCGGCGGCAAGGAGAACATCGCCACCGTCAGCCACTGCCTGACCCGGTTGCGCTTCGTCCTGAACGATCCGGCCAAGGCCGACAGCAAGGCCATCGAAACCATTCCGGCAGTGAAGGGAAGCTTCATCCAAGGCGGTCAGTTCCAGGTGGTGATCGGTAATGAGGTAGAGCAGTGGTACAAGGCGCTGACCGAGCAGCTCGGCGTCAGCGGTGGCAGCAAGGAGACCGCCAAGCAGGCGGCGCGCCAGAACATGAACCCGCTGGAGCGAGGCATCTCCCATCTGGCGGAGATCTTCGTTCCGCTGCTGCCCGCCATCATCACCGGCGGTCTGATCCTGGGCTTTCGCAACGTCATCGGCGACATCAAGATGTTCGACGATGGCACTCACACTCTCACCGAGACCAGCCAGTTCTGGGCTCAGGTGCACGCCTTCCTCTGGCTGCTGGGCGAGGCTATTTTCCACTTCCTGCCGGTCGGCGTCTGCTGGTCTGCAGTGAAGAAGATGGGCGGCTCCGAGATCCTGGGTATCGTGCTGGGGGTGACGCTGGTGTCACCGCAGTTGATGAATGCCTACGGCATTGGTCAGCAGACTCCCGAGGTGTGGGACTTCGGCCTGTTCGTGATCCAGAAGGTAGGTTATCAGGCCCAGGTCATTCCGGCGCTGCTGGCGGGTGTCTTCCTGGCTTGGGTTGAGACCAACCTCAAGCGGATCATTCCGGCTTACCTCTATCTGGTGATTGTACCGTTTGTCTCGCTGCTGCTGGCAGTGATCGTGGCCCACGCCTTTATCGGCCCGTTCGGTCGCTGGATTGGTGATGGCGTCGGTTTCGCTGCCAAGGCTGCCATGACCGGCTCCTTTGCTCCCATCGGCGCTGCCCTGTTCGGTTTCCTCTACGCACCGCTGGTTATTACCGGCATTCACCACACCACCAACGCGGTGGATCTGCAGCTGATGCAGAGCATGGGTGGCACCCCGATCTGGCCGCTGATCGCCCTCTCCAACATCGCTCAGGCTTCTGCGGTCGTCGGCATCATTCTGATTAGCCGCAAGGAGAACGAGCGGGAGATCTCGGTGCCTGCTGCCATCTCCGCCTACCTCGGGGTGACCGAACCGGCCATGTACGGTATCAACCTCAAGTACAAGTTCCCCATGCTGTGCGCCATGGTGGGGTCCAGCCTTGCGGCCCTTATCTGCGGTTTCGCCGGAGTGATGGCCAACGGCATCGGGGTAGGGGGCCTGCCGGGTATCCTCTCCATCCAGCCGCAATACTGGGCGGTGTTCGCCATCGCCATGCTGGTCGCCATCGTGGTGCCGGTGGTGCTGACCCTGCTGGTCTACAAGCGTCAGCAAGCGGCTGGCAAGTTGGCCCAAGCCAGCGCCTGACACTGATTATCAGGGCGACCCGCGGGTCGCCCTCTCCATTTCATATTCGAGACAAGAGAAAGACCCATGAGCCAAACACCCTGGTGGCAGAGTGCCGTGATTTACCAGATTTACCCCAAGAGCTTTCAGGATTCCGGCGCCCGTGGCACCGGCGACCTCAAGGGGATCATGGCCCGCCTCGATTACCTCAAGACGCTGGGGGTCGATGCCCTCTGGCTGACCCCGGTCTACGTCTCTCCACAGGTAGACAACGGCTACGACATCGCCGACTACCTTGCCATCGACCCCGCCTACGGCACCATGGATGATTTCGAGGCGCTGCTGGCCGCCGCCCACGCGCGCGACATCCGCATCGTGATGGATATCGTGGTCAACCACACCTCCACCGAGCACGCCTGGTTCAAGTCGGCGCAGGGGGACAAGAACAGCCCCTACCGCGACTACTACATCTGGCGCGATCCGATTGATGGCGGCGTGCCCAACAACTGGCAATCCAAGTTTGGTGGCAGCGCCTGGGAGCTGGACTCGGCCACCGGTCAGTACTACCTGCACCTGTTTGCCCGCGAGCAGGCGGATCTCAACTGGGAAAATCCGGCGGTGCGCGCCGAGGTTAAAAAGATCATCCACTTCTGGGCCAAGAAGGGGGTGGACGGTTTCCGACTCGACGTCATCAACCTTATCTCCAAGGATCAGGCGTTCCCGAACGACGAGATTGGCGATGGCCGCCGCTTCTATACCGACGGCCCGCGCATCCACGAATTCCTGCAGGACGTGAGCCGCGACGTCTTTGCTCCGGTGGGGGCCATGACGGTGGGAGAGATGTCCTCCACCAGTCTGGAGCATTGCCAGCGCTATGGTGCCCTCGATGGCTCCGAGCTCTCCATGGTATTCAACTTCCACCACCTCAAGGTGGATTACCCCAACGGCGACAAGTGGACCAAGGCGCCGTTCGACTTCCTCGAACTCAAGCGCATCTTCAACCACTGGCAGAGCGGCATGCACGGCAAGGGGTGGTCGGCGCTGTTCTGGTGCAACCACGATCAGCCGCGCATCGTCTCCCGCTTTGGCGATGAGGGCGAGCATCGGGTGGTGGCCGCCAAGATGCTGGCCAGCACGCTGCACGGCCTGCAAGGCACCCCCTACATCTATCAGGGGGAGGAGATCGGCATGACCAACCCCGGCTATCAGCGCATCGATGACTATCAGGATGTGGAGAGCCGCAACATCTTCGCCATCAAGCAGGCGGAAGGGATGAGCGAGGCCGAGATCCTCGCCATTCTCGGTTCCAAGTCCCGCGACAACTCGCGCACCCCGATGCAGTGGAGCTCCGCCCCCAACGCCGGTTTCACCCAAGGGACACCCTGGCTCAAGCCAGCCGCCAACTATTCCGAGGTCAATGCCGAGGCGGCGCTGGCCGACCAGCACTCGGTGTTCTGGCACTATCGGGATCTCATCGCCCTTCGCAAGGCTCACCCCATCTTCACTCAGGGGGATTATCAGGAGCTGCTGACCGGGCACCCGCAGATCTGGGCCTATGCCCGCCGCGCTAACGGTCAGACCTTGCTGGTGGTGAGCAACTTCTATGGTGAGCCGGTGGAGTTTGTCTTGCCTGCCGAGCTGCAAAGCGCTCAAGGTCGCCTGCTGCTCGGCAACTACCCCGATAGCCCGGCCCAACCGCAATCGGGTATGCTGCGCCCTTATGAATCCCTGATCTGGCTGATGGAGTAGGTAATGGAGACGGTGGTGCGTGGTGCCGAGTGGCAGAAGATGGTTGCGGGGGAGCCTTATGATGCGGGCGATCCCGAGCTGAAAGCGGCGCGCGAGCGCTGCCGCAGGCTCTATCACACCTTCAACACCAGCTGGCAGGAGAAACCGGCGCGGGATGCTTTGCTGCACGAGCTGCTCGGTGGCCGCGGCCAGGAGTGTGCCATCAATCCGCCATTCTTCTGCGACTATGGTGCCAACATCTTCGTCGGCGAGAACTTCTACGCCAACGTGGGTTGCACCATCCTCGACGTCTGCGAGGTGCACATCGGCGACAACGTGCTGCTGGCGCCCGGGGTGCAGATCTACACCGCCGCTCACCCGGTGGCGGTGGCGCCACGTATCAAGGGTGTCGAATTCGGCAAGCCGGTGCGGGTCGGTCACAACGTCTGGATCGGCGGCAGCACTGTTATCTGCCCAGGCGTCACCATTGGTGACAACAGCGTCATCGGCGCCGGTTCGGTGGTGATCAAAGATGTGCCCGCCAACGTGGTGGCGGCTGGCAACCCTTGCAAGGTGCTTCGGGCGATGACGGCACAGGAGCTTGAAGGCGTCATCCAGCGGTGAACAGGGACCATGAATGCTATTGCTATCTGATTGATAGAAAAGCAACTTTCAGATTGTTTTGCATTCAGTGCTTATGTTCGGGGCCGCTTGGTCGATACTGTTGAGTGCAGGAGGAACCCTATGGATATATCAAGTTCTGCAAATGCGTCGTTTGGTTCTGCTCTGATGACGGCCAGTCTGGCCAAGAAACAGCAGACCCAAGAGGGCGAAGCTGCGCTGAAGCTGCTGCAAAACGCAGCGCAATCAGCGCCGGTTGCACCGACATCGGCCAGCGCTTCTTTGGGAAGCAAGATCGATATTCGCGTCTGACCCTAATGAAAAAGCCCCCATCTCGCGATGGGGGCTTTTTTATCTCTGCGATTTGCGGGGTCAGACCGGGAAAGGTGCCGGCGCTTCGAAGGTCATCCGCTCGCCGCTGCGGGGGTGGCTGATGGTCAGCATGGCCGCATGCAGGTAGAGATGGGGCGCAGCCGCCAGCGCATCCGTATGGGCGTAGAGGTTGTCACCCAGAATCGGGTGCCCCAGCTCCAGCATATGGACGCGCAGCTGGTGCGAACGACCTGTGATGGGGGTCAGCTTGATCAGGCTGTTGCCGTTCTCCACTTTCAGTTTTTCCCACAGGGTAAGAGCGTTACGCCCCTCCTCGTGATCCACCTTCTGTTTCGGGCGGTTGGGCCAGTCGACGCAGAGCGGCAGATCGACCTGACCCGACTCTGCTTCCGGCTCGCCCCACACCCAGGCGAGGTAGTGCTTCTCGGTCTCCCGCTCGCGAAATTGTCGACTCAGCTCCCGATGAGAGTTGGGATTGAGAGGAATGACAATGACGCCCGTGGTGGACATGTCGAGGCGATGAGCTGCCGCCGCCTTGGGGTGTTGCTGCTTCACCCGATGCAGGACGCTGTCTTCATTCTCGGGGCCGCGCCCGGGGACGCTTAGCAGGCCAGTGGGCTTGTTGACCACCATGATGTCCTTGTCCTTGAACAGGATATCGAGCCAGGGTTCCAGAGGCGGTGAGTATTCAAACATAAATGTCTCGCATCAGAAGGTGGGGGCAAGCCCCCATCAGTTATGGGTAACCACGATAAAGCGGATTGCATCCAGCTTGAGTTGGGTCTGATCGATCAGGTGGTGCAATTCTGCCTGCAGATTGCGCAGATAATCCAGTTCGCTGTCGCGCACGTTCGGGTTGACCGCCTTGAGCGCTTCCAGACGATCCAGATCCTGCTGCAGGGTCTGCGCCATCTGGGCGCGGGCCTTGTCGACAATCCCGGCTTTCAGCTCTTCGGCAATGGCCTGGCCCTTGCCAATCAGACCGTGGATCACCGGTTGGGATGCAGTCACGAGCTTGCTGCCGAGGTGGCGATTGACCGGAGTCAGCTGGCGGTTGAAGGCATCGAACGCCACTTTCTCACCCAGATTCTGGCCGTTCTTGTCCATCAGCAGACGGATTGGCGTCGGCGGCATGAAGCGGTAGAGCTGGGGATGGGCCGCAGACTCGGCGACAAAGATCAGCTCAAGCAGGATGGAGCCGATGGGCAGCGCCTTGTTCTTGAGCAGTGCGACCGAGGTGGCACCGATCTCGGAGCCCAGGATCAGGTCGATACCGCCGCGCATCATGGGGTGATCCCAGGAGAGCAGCGCCATGTCATCCCGCGACAGGGCGGTGTTGCGATCGAAGGTGATGGTCATGCCATCTTGCGGCAGGCCTGGGAAGCTGGAAACCAGCATATGATCACCGGGAGTCAGCACCAGCGCGTTCTCGCCACGGTCATCCTGATTGACGCCTATCTCGTCGAACATCTTGAGGGCAAAGGAGATCATGCCGGTGTCGTCATCTTCGGCGGCCAGCTTGTCGACCAACTGCTGGGCGGCGGCGCCACCGCTGGAGTGGATCTCCAGCAGGCGATCGCGGCCCTGCTCCAGTCGGGCCTTGAGCGGCTCGTGCAGTTCGCGGGTCTTGACCAGCAGGACGTCGAGTGCCGCCTGATCGCCGGTGTTGGCGGCCAGCAGCTCGAACAGCTCTTCACGTACCGCTTCGAATACCGGGCGGGCAGTCGGGCAGGTCTGCTCGAACGCGTCCAGACCATCGTGATACCAGAGCTGCAGGGCGCGCTGGGCAGTCCCTTCCAGATAGGGAACGTGGATCTCGACGGTATTCTGCTGACCGATACGATCCAGTCGGCCGATACGTTGTTCCAGCAGATCCGGATTGAGCGGCAGATCGAACAGCACCAGATGACTGGCAAACTGGAAGTTGCGTCCTTCTGAACCGATCTCGGAGCAGAGCAGCACTTGGGCGCCACCCTCTTGCTGGGCGAAATAGGCGGAGGCCTTGTCCCGCTCGAGGATCGACATCCCTTCGTGGAACACGGCACCACGGATCCCTTCACGGGTACGCAGCGCCTCTTCCAGCGCGATGGCGGTCGCCGCTTCGGAGCAGATCACCAGCACCTTCTGCTGGCGGGCTGAGAGCAGCAGCTCCAGCAACCATTCTACGCGCGGGTCGAACTGGGTCCAGGTGGCGTTGTCGCCTTCGAACTGCTGGAAGATCTTCTCGGGATAGAGGTAGCGCAGGGCACGGGTCTGCAGATCGCCACCGTTACCACCCATCATGCCCATCACCTTGATGGCAGTCTTGTATTGCTCCGGCAGCGGCATAGGGTAGACGTTGAGGTGACGCTCGGGGAAGCCCTGAATATTGGCGCGGCTGTTACGGAACAGCACCCGGCCGGTGCCGTGCTGGTCCAGCAGCTTGGCGACTGCCTGCTGGCGGGCCTCAGCATCGCTCAAGTCCAGCCCTTCCAGCTGGCTGGCGAGGATCTGTCTGGCTTCATCGCTCAGGGTCTCGCCATCCAGCAGCTCTTGTGCGGCGCTGGCGACCTGACCATAGGCCTGCTCCTCGGCGAGGAAAGCCTCGTAGTCGTAGAAACGTTCGGGATCGAGCAGGCGCAGACGGGCAAAGTGGCTCTGGTGGCCCAGCTGATCCGGTGTCGCAGTCAGCAGCAGCACGCCCGGCACCTGTTCGGCCAGCGCTTCCACCATTTCATAGGCACGGCTCGGCGCCTCTTCACTCCACTCCAGATGGTGGGCTTCGTCGACAACCAGCAGATCCCACTCGGCTTCCAGCACCTGCTCGAAGCGACGACGCTTCTTGCGCAGGAAGTCGAGGCTGCAGATCACCAGCTGTTCGGTCTCGAAGGGGTTCTCCGCATCGGCAAACGCCTCGATGCAGCGCTCCTCGTCAAACAGGGAGAAGTGCAGGTTGAAACGGCGCAGCATTTCGACCAGCCATTGGTGCTGGAGCGTCTCGGGCAGCAGAATGAGCACGCGATGGGCGCGGCCGGAGAGCAGCTGCTGATGAATGATCATGCCCGCTTCGATGGTCTTGCCCAGGCCAACCTCATCGGCCAGCAGTACGCGCGGAGCGTAGCGGTGACCCACTTCATGGGCAATATAGAGCTGGTGCGGGATCAGGCTGACCCGGCCACCGGCCAGACCACGAGTCGGGTTGCGACGACGCTGGTGCTGGTTGACCAGCGCTTCGTAGCGCAGGGTGAAGCGGGACATCCGATCGATCTGACCGGCGAACAGGCGATCCTGCGGCTTGTTGAACTTGATAAAGTTGTTGAGAAACACTTCCTTGAGGGCAACGGGCTCATTATTGTCAGTGCGCACACCTACATATATAAGCAGGCCGTCTTTCTCCTGCACTTCTTCGACCGTCATGGTCCAGTCTTCGTGACTGGTGATCTGATCGCCCACATTGAAGCTGACCCGGGTGACCGGCGCCTCTTCTTTGGCATACATGCGGTTTTCACCGGTAGCCGGAAACAACAGGGTAACCATGCGTCCTTCAACAGCAACGACAGTCCCCAACCCCAGATCCGTCTCTGTATCACTAATCCAACGCTGGCCAAGTGCAAAAGGCATTAAACTCTCCAAAGCCCAAGAGTGTGTGAATCGCAAAGGGGCGCTATGTTACCCGAAGGCGTGACCTCGATCACCATGCATATAGATGTAGAGAGACCAAATCGCCACAACCTTGATCTGCTACCACCGCCACGCCATCTAGAGGATAGCGAGCTCGCCAAACGGGTGTGTTGTTGCAGGATAAATGCGCTTTTTGGATGATTAATGAACGGTTGAACCAAAAATGCGAATTTAATTCGAAAACACCCTTGCAAGCGTGATCCAGATCCCTATAATGCGCCTCCATCGACAGGGCAAGCGGCAACGCAAACAACCTCGTCGATAACCTCGAAAAGCCTTTGAA
>NZ_JAAKMV010000025.1:0-10494 GCF_049170575.1 Aeromonas sp. 604282
GCGGAATTGGTAGACGCGCTAGCTTCAGGTGTTAGTGTCCCACGGATGTGAGGGTTCGAGTCCCTCTCTTCGCACCATTCATTACGCAAAAGGCCCATCACGAAAGTGATGGGCCTTTTGTTTTTACTCCTTGTTATGGCTATGCTTTTGACGACTCCCCGCTCATCGTCATGCCAAGGAACGCATATGATACTGGATACCGACATTCACAACTTTTACGAACATCTGGTGCTCAAGGAGATTGAGAAACAGGGGCTGCAGCAAAAGCTCAACAGCGATCAGATGGCCGACCTCTGCTGCCTTACCCTCAACCAGCTCCCGGCCCACTATATTCGCCACAATGTCGACATGATCTACTTCCTGACCGACGCCAAGCGTACCGAAATGGAGAAACTGGTGGTCGAATCGCTCAAGGTGGCACAGCAGAAGATCAAGCAGGCTCCCGTCAAAAGCTCATAACCATGGCTGCTGCCAGAGCAGGGTGACGATACCGGTCAACCCGGCCACTGGCAGCAAGATCAAGGCGGGCCGCAATCCGGGCTCCAGCATCACCCAGGCAGCCAATAGAAAACCGGCACTCCAGGTGCCGTACTCTTTATCCTGACCCCATGCGAGTACGGCCACCGCCACCAGCAACATCATACCCCGCAATATCCAGCGCATTGTTTTCTCCCCAACCAACAATTGATAATAATTATCATCTGCATCTATTGGGGATGCAAGTGGCGTCACAGACAAGCTTCGTATGTGACCCTTTGTGTCAACAGGCCGCTCAAAAACGGGTTATGAGATCAACTAATTTGTGATTTTTTCAATCAAATGTGCATTTTTGCCAATTTGATGGGGCTTTAACCCGCCGGGTTTGTGGTAGATTGCGGCCTCTTTTTGGGTTGCCTCCTCGGGATCGATGTATCCACAGGACGAGAGGGAGTGACCTTGGCGAGCAAGAGTTTAGGAAGTATCTATGCAAAACCAACAAAACCACATCCGACTACCGGGCATGGCACAGGTGTTTGCCTGTCTGGCCATTTTCCTGGCCCTGGCATTCTCGTTCACCAGCGTGCTCGATCTGCCGATCCAGCTGGCGTTGTTCATCGCCTGGTTCGTCATCATGGGGCTTGGCATCAAACTCGGCCACGATTACAAATCCCTGGAACAGGCAGCCGTTGACGGCGTTGCCAAGGGAATGGGGGCCATCCTGATCCTGGTCTCCGTCGGTGCTCTGGTCGGCACCTGGATTGCTGGTGGCATAGTCCCCAGCATCATCTACTTCGGCCTCAAGGTGATCCACCCGTCCATCTTCCTGCTGGCAACCCTGATCATCTGCTCCCTGACCTCGCTGGCCACCGGCACTTCCTGGGGCTCTGCTGCCACGGCCGGCATCGCCATGATGGGGATCGGCCACAGCCTCGGCGTGCCTGCGCCACTGGTAGCCGGTGCCGTGCTCTCCGGCGTCTACTTCGGTGACAAGCTCTCTCCGCTCTCCGACTCAGTAGTGCTGGCGTCCACCATGTCCAACGTCGATGTGGTGGAGCATATCAAGGGGATGCTGCCTATCAGCCTGCTCTCCTATGTCATCACCGCCGTGCTGTTCACCGTAGTGGGCATGCAGTATTCGGGCAACGTCAGCCTGGAGCAGGTCAATCTGGTGATGGAGGCCCTCGACAACCAGTTCAACATCACCCCGCTGGCCATAGTGCCGGTGGTGCTGGTGCTGGGCCTGTTGGCCAATCGCAAGCCCGCCTTCCCGGTGATCAGCTTCGGCGCCCTGCTGGGCCTGATCTGGGCCATCGCCTTCCAGGGCATGGATCCGGTCAAGGCAATGCACTCGGCTTATAGTCCGTTTGCCATCACCTCCGGCATCGACTTTATCGACAACATTCTCGGTCGCGGCGGCATGGAGTCCATGCTGGGCTCGGTCGCGGTCATCATCTTCGGTCTCGGGTTTGGCGGCCTGCTGGAGAAGGTCGGTATTCTGGAAGTGATCGCCAGCGCTTTCGAGAAGCGCATCAATAGCGTCGGCAGCCTGACCAGCCACACCATCGGCACCGCGTTTCTGGCCAACGTATTCGGCTCAGCCATGTATGTGTCGCTGATCCTGACTCCCAAGATCATGGCAAAGAACTACGACCGACTGGGACTGGCGCGCAAGAACCTCTCTCGCAACGCCGAGTTTGGCGGCACCCTCACCTGCGGCATGGTGCCCTGGAGCGACAACGGCATCTTCATGGCCGGGGTTCTGGGGGTGGCAACCCTCGACTACCTGCCCTACATGTGGCTGAGCTTCACCTGCATCATTGTGACCATCGCCCTCGCCTACATGGGCAAGGCAGTGAACCGGATCCCGCTGGTCGCGGCGGCAAGCTCCCGTTAAGCCATCCTGCAAACAACAAAGGCGCCATCAAGGCGCCTTTGTTGTTTCAGAGAAATGCTGTTTGATGGAACTCACTGAGCACCACAAACAAAAACAGCCCTCGTTGCCGAGAGCCGTTTCATCAGACCGATAATGCCGATCAGATGGAGAAGCTGGAGCCACAGCCACAGGTCGTGGTGGCATTGGGGTTGGTCACGGTGAAGCGTGAACCTTCCAGACCCTCGGTGTAATCCACACTACCGCCTACCAGATATTGCAGGCTCATGGGATCGATCACCATGGTGACGCCATTCTTCTCGACTACGGTGTCCCCGTCGTTGATCTTCTCATCAAAGGTAAAGCCATACTGGAAACCGGAGCAGCCCCCACCCGTGATGTATACCCGCAGCTTCAGCTCGGGATTCTCTTCCTCGGTGATCAGGTTCTTCACCTTGTTGGCCGCCGCATCCGTCATCTGGATGGGCAGCGGGGCTTCTGCTACTGCACTCATTACTGACCTCACAACCATTAGATCCACAAACATGGAAACCGCGAAATTATCCAATACCCGACCATTCAGTTCAAGTATTCACCACGTTTAACCGGCAGCGGGCACCGGAGCAGGCGGTGCGGCGACCAGCGGCTTGATCACCTCGCCCCACTCAACCAGCAGCTCTTGCGCCGGTTGCCTGCCATCCTTGTTGATGGTGACACGGATCCGATCCGGCACAAAGCCTTCCGGCAACTGCCAATTCCCTTCCAGCAGCTGGAAATAACGCAGGGCATAACGCCACTCGCTCACCTTCATCCCGAGATCGCGGCCGGTTAGCGTCTTCGGCTTGTCAGCCAGGCTCCCCTCGACCCGGATCTGCACCTGACCACGGAACAGCTCCCGCTTCTTGGCAGGCTGGGTCAGGGCGAGACGGTAGTGGTAACGACCGGGAATGCTGGTCTCCTGCAGGGTCAGGTTGTCGATCACCACCCCCACCTGTTCGCCGGTGGGGCGCATGATCCGCTCGAAAAAGGCCAGCTGGCGCTTGAGCTCCTGCACCTGCGCCTCCTGACTCTTCAGGGTGGTCTGCAACTGCTCGAAGGCCGCTTTCTGGGTCGCCAGCTGGGTATCTTTCACCCCCAGCTCTGTCTTGAGCTGGCCGATGGCCTTGCCCTGACGATCCAGCGTCTCCTGCTGCACCACCAACAGACTGCTCTGGGCCAGCTCTTGGCGGTTACCGACAAAGTAACCGATGAGCCCACCAACGGCTAACACGACCAATAACTTCAATAGATTGGACATAGCCCCTCATCCCGTTATCACGCCATTTACGGCAGCGCCTCTCCCTTAACTATACCGTCCTGACTGGGGCCAAAGGCGATAAAGGGAAAAATTAACTGGCCGTGGCGCTGCCATCACCCCGCTTTTGACGCGCAGCGAGCCGTAAAGTTCGCTCCAGGATCTGTGAATAGATGGGTCGGCCACCCAGCCACTGGGCAACCAGAGTCGCCCCGACCGTGGTAATCATCATCGGCAGGATCAGCTGATAGTTGTCGGTCATCTCGGTGACCAACACGATACCGGTGATGGGGGCACGCACGGTGGCAGCAAACAGCGCCCCCATTCCGGCGATGGCAAAGGCGCCGGGCTCGATGCCAAGCTCCGGAAACGCCGCATGAAACAGATGGCCAAACACCACACCAAACAGGGTGCCCAATGCCAGGGTTGGCGCAAACACCCCGCCCGGGGCACCGGAGCAGAAGCAGATGAGGGTCGCGACCAGCCGCACCGAGAAGATGAGGAACAGGGTCGCCATCGCATACTCATCCCCCATCAGATGAGGAATAAGCTCGGTGCCGCCGCCCGTCACCGAGGGGGCAAACAACGACAGCACACCAAACGTTCCGGCGACCAGCATGCCGATAGCCACGAAACGGTGGCGCTTGTTCTGATGCAACGCCAGATAGCCATCCTGACAGGCCAGCACCAGCTTGTTGAAGACAAAACCGAGCACCCCGAAGGTGGCCCCCATAAAGAGGAACAGCCAGAGCGCCTTGAGGGCTGGCGCATCGTAGTGCGGCAGAGTGATCACCGCCCCCTGCCCTTTCATGTTCTGCAGCATCAGGGTCGCCATAATGGCGGAGATCCCCACCGCCTTGATGGCCAGAAAGGAGTAGCGAAACTGCGGTCGCATCTCCTCCATCACGAACAGGATTCCCGCCAGCGGCGCATTGAAGGCTGCCGCCAGACCGCCCGCCGCACCGGCGGCCAGCAGGGCATGGCCATGCTCCTTGGGCAACCGGAAGATATCCGCCACCATCTTGCCGAGGTTGCCGCCGATCTGTACCGAAGGCCCCTCCCGCCCCAGCACCATACCGGAGCTCAGGGTACAGATGCCGCCGAAGAACTTGACCGGCAACACTCGCCACCACCGCACCGGGCGCAGATCGTCCATCGCCCCCTCGATCTCGGGAATGCCGGAACCACCCGCTTCCGGGGCAAAGGTATGAGTGAGGAAGTAACCGACAAATCCCAGCAAGGCGCTGAAGCCAAAGCCAAGCAGACCGAGCTGCCACCAGGGACGGTCTGCCAGCAAGGCGATACGTTGTTCTGCCAGCCAGTGGACTCCCGATTCGAACAGGCCGCACACCAGTCCGGCCAGGGTACCGACCAGCGCCGCCAGCAACAGCACCAGCAAGGGCATCTTGTCTTGCCGGATAATGCGGGAAAGCGGCCCCCGCGCAGAGGTATCGGCTTCAGAGGAGAAAGCTTGTTGCGCCATCTTGTTACACCAACTTGGAAAAACCATATCGTCAGCTAGCTGAGATCAGGATCACCCGGCGCGTTGCTCGGCTGCCCAGGGCTGGGGCTTTCTGCTATAGTCGGCCCGTTAAATTTTTGTCACGGGAGCAGACCGAGAGTCCGGGTGGCGAGAGCGCAAAGCATACTCCTGATGCTCCGGCCTGCCGAGTCTCAATCGGCTGCAATCCCTTGTGTGACGACCAAAATCCCATTAAGGATGATCCATGTCAAAATCAGATCAGCTGTTTGAACAGGCCCGCCAGACCATTCCGGGTGGCGTCAACTCACCGGTCCGCGCCTTCAATGGGGTCGGCGGCACGCCCCGCTTCATCGATCACGCCGATGGCGCCTATCTCTATGATGTGGATGGTCAGGCCTACGTGGATTACATCGGCTCCTGGGGCCCCATGCTGCTGGGTCACAACCACCCCGCCATCAAGGCTGCCGTCATCAAGGCCGTTGAGAAAGGGCTGAGCTACGGTGCACCGACCGAGATCGAAGTGCTGATGGCCGAGAAAGTGCGCCAGATCGTCCCCTCCATGGAGCAGGTACGGATGGTCAACTCCGGCACCGAAGCCACCATGAGCGCCATTCGTCTGGCCCGTGGCTACACTGGCCGCGACAAGATCGTCAAATTCGAGGGCTGCTACCACGGCCACGCCGACTCCCTGCTGGTCAAAGCCGGTTCCGGCGCCCTGACCCTGGGTCAGCCCAACAGCCCGGGCGTTCCAGCCGATTTCGCCAAACACACCCTGACCTGCGTCTTCAACGATCTGCATTCAGTGCGTGAAGCCTTCACCCAGTACGGCAGCGAGATCGCCTGTATCATCGTCGAGCCGGTCGCAGGCAACATGAACTGCATCCCGCCGGTCCCCGGCTTCCTGGAAGGGCTGCGCGCCATCTGTGACGAGTTCGGTGCCCTGCTGATCCTGGACGAAGTGATGACAGGCTTCCGCGTCTCCTTGCGCGGTGCCCAGGGTCACTACAACATCGACCCGGATCTCACCACTCTTGGCAAGATCATCGGTGCCGGCATGCCGGTGGGCGCCTTCGGCGGCAAGAAGAAGGTGATGCAACACATCGCACCGACCGGCCCTGTCTATCAGGCGGGGACTCTCTCCGGTAACCCGGTGGCCATGGCGGCCGGTCTGACCATGCTGGATTTGCTGCTGGAGCCGGGTCTCTATGAGCAGCTGAGCGCCAAGACCGCCCGTGTTGCCGAGGGACTGAAAGCGGCCGCGGCCAAGCATGGCATTCCGCTCGCCATCAACTATGTGGGCGGCATGTTCGGTTTCTTCTTCACCGACGAGCCCGAAATCACCCGCTACGAGCAGGTCACTCGCTGCGATATGGAACGCTTCAAGCGCTTCTACCATCTCATGCTGGAAGAGGGCGTCTATCTGGCGCCGAGCGCCTACGAGGCGGGCTTCCTGTCATTGGCTCACGGCGACAAGGAGATTGAACACACTCTGGCGGCCGCCGAGCGCAGCTTCGCCAAGCTGGCTGGCTAAATCGCCGCTGGTTGTCGCAAAGGGCCCGTCATGGGCCCTTTTCTATTACAGAGACTCCATCACCACACAGGGCGGCAATACGCCCAGTTCTGGTGCATTACTCCCTCGTCATCCACCGATTTGTCATTCTCTGGTGCAACTTGCCCTGCCATCCCTGTCATAAAGCAGGCCCACTATTTGCACATTCACCACAAGAGCCCACGTCACCGAGGTCCATATGGCAGAGATGAGCCCCATCGATGTGCTGCGGCGCTATCAGGAGTATCAGGAGGAGTTGACCCCGCTACTGCAGGGGCTGCTCAGCGCCCCCCTTGCCTCGCTCAAGGGGTATCCCTTTGTCATCAGCATTGACCACTATCAGGGGCCGATGTGCATCCAGCCTGTGGCACCGGCCGCCCATAACCGGCTGCACCTTATCGTGCAGGGGCGAGGACGGGAGATCACCGTCTGTCTTAATCAGCTGATTGGCTGGTTGATGGGAGACAGGGAGCGCCGCCGCGCCATGCCTTGGTTCAAGGCGGTCTATGTGGTGCTCAGCATGGCGTTGTTTTTGATCGTCGCCACCCTGATCTGGCACGGGCTGGAGCAGCTCTACCAGCTATTGTGCGGCGAGCAGCAGAACCAGCTCGGCGCCTTTAGCGCCATCATCTTCCTGACACTGGCACTGGCGGTGTTCGATCTGGGCAAGACCATTCTGGAAGAGGAGGTACTGCTGCATAAGGATATCTTCCGCCACAGCGCCATTCGCCGCACCATCACCCGCTTTATCGCCGCCATTCTGATCGCGGTCTCCATCGAGGGGCTGTTGCTGCTATTCAAAGGCTCGCTCGGCCAGAGCGATCTGCTCTGGCCTGCGGTCGGAGTGATGGGGTGTGCGGTGGGTTTGCTGCTGGCGCTTGGCCTCTATGTTTTTCTGGGGGCCAAGGCCGAAGCGGCACTGGTACAGGCTAGCCTGCGCTCTCCACCGCCAGTTGCACAGGGGAGCGACGCGCCGCCCGCCAGGAGGCGTACATGGTCCAGGAGGTATAGATGACGATAAAGGCAACCAGCCACTTCAGCATCTCCATATCCATGGATTTGACCAGCATGGCTGCCAGCACCACACCGATGGGACCGAAGATGGCTACCGCCAGCACCGCCTTGGCATCGAATGCCCCTCTGCGGATAAAGGTGCCTGCGGAGAAAACGCTAAGCACGGCGGTGGAGCCCATCATGATGGGAAACGCCGCCAGCGGATTCATCCCCAGCAGATAAACCAGCGTCATGCAGGGGGCAAACAAGCCGATACCGACATTCATCAATACCCCGAAGATGAAGTTGCCAAGCAGGGCGATCGCCAGCTTGTAGCCGCTGAGCCCCATCGCATCGCCGCCTACAGGGAAAAGCCCCAGCAGACCGGCAAAAATAAGCCCTGCAACGACCAGTAAGGAGATAGCCATCACCAACCGGATGGTCTGCCGATCAAACGAGGCCACATGGCGAGCCCCCCAAGCTGCGCCCGCTGCGGCGGCCATCATCATGCTGATCAGCGTCAGCGGATCCACCGCGACTGCACCGACGAAGATCAGCGACTGAGTCACGGTCGGCAGCACGCACTGCCCATTGAGGGTACCCGGCAGCACTCGATCATCGATCAGCTTGAACTGCTTGTAGCAGGCGGTCTTTACCGCAAAGCTGCCCACCCCCAGGGTATCGAGAAAGTTGGCAACCCCACCGATCAACGCCACCGGCCAGAAGGGGGTCGCCTCAAAGGAGCCACTCTGCTTCTTCCGCCAGCAGGCTTGCACCAGCATAAAGATAAATACGAGGCCTCCGGCTATAAAAATCAGCCGTAAAATATCAACTAACATAGGGGTTTCTCCTGCAACGGGCGGCGATTCTAAGGCAAGCAGCAGAAAAAATCTTGACCGGAATTAAGCAATGCTCACGACACGCCTCTGCAAGGTGAAATATTTATCAATAGACTCCGAACGACTCTGCTAATACTTGTTACTGAGGCCAACAGGCCGGGTCCTGAGCACGTTGTTATGGTCCTTTCGCGACGACCACTTGTGCCAAAGGACATAATAAAAAAGAGGGCCGGTAGTGATACCGACCCTCTTTCTATTTCTGACCGAGGCGCTGGGCCCTCGACCATGACAACCGCTTATTGAATGTTCTTGCCGGCGCGCACGTCCTTGATAAACCCCTTCAGGCTGGCCAGATCACGGGGGGCACCGCGCAGGATCTGATCACCAATGATGAAGGCCGGGGTACCGGAGATACCGAGCGCTTCAGCCAACGCACGGTTGGTACCTAGGTTCTGGTCAATGCTGCCATCCTTGATCTTGGCTTCCACCTTGCTCCAGTCCACACCAGCCGCCACTGCCAACTGCTTGACCTGTGCTTCATCTGCGAGCGGGCCCTGATGGCTATAGAGCTTCTCGTGGAACGCCTGGTATTTGTCAGGCTGACCCAACTGGACCGCCAACGCAGCACGGGCTGCGAAGTAGGAAGACTCGCTCAGAATGGGGAACTGCTTGTAGATGTACCGGATGTCTTTGTCTTCCGACATCAGCTGCTTGACCAGCGGATGGGCCCGTTTGCAGTAACCACAGTTGTAATCGAAAAACTCCACAATGGTCAGAGATGCCTTCGGATTCCCCATCTCGGGATCCTGATTGGCATAAAGCTGCTTGGAGTGAGCCTTGATCAGCGCCTTGTCACTCTCGGCCTGCTGGCTCTCCTGCTTGGCACGCAGGGCATTGGACATCTCGACCAGGATCTCGGGATTCTTGACCAGATAGTCGCGAACGATTTGCTCGACATCGCTTTTGGTCAGCTCGCTTGCATGTACCGGCGTCGCCAGCAGGGTCACGCCAGCCAGCGCGCAAAACAGGGCATTTTTAATAGTCATAACGTTATCTTGCAGAGGATATGATAGAGGCCACTATAGTGGTTGAGTCTGTTTTCAAGTCAAGTTATCTGGCCAAAAAAGCGCTTGATGCACCCTGATTGCCACTTTTTCATGTCGTTTCGTGCAATTAACCAGCAATCGAACCGGACGGGGATTTACAAGCCGGATCAGCATGGTAATATTCGCCGCACTGCTGCGGAGGGGTGGCAGAGCGGCTGAATGCACCGGTCTTGAAAACCGGCGATGGGCGACCATCCGTGGGTTCAAATCCCACCTCCTCCGCCATTTATACCGAGCCCATGCAACCATGTTGCGTGGGCTTTTTATTTGCCTGCGATTTGCCATTCCTAATAGCTCTCAACATACTAGCCTTCTCCAACACCTGTCTTAATCTTCTCACCCGCGGTCTAAATAGCTGCCACAAGATCACCTACCAACATCGAACCTCTGCGTTCCTGTGCACATCATTGCCCATTTTCTTATTACCCCAAACCGCAACGACCACGGCTCCAGCATGTTGGTACCGCCAATAACCCCTCTTCGGAATAAAGTCAGGGCTGGTTAACGCAGTCATAGAAAAGCAGAGACGATGGGGTTGCGGCTTAAAAAGAGGGGACTGCTAACTCAGGAAGCAGAGCTCCCAAGCAAGAGATCATGACGTATAGGCGATCATGGGATTCACAGGTTATGGCGATGCCAGCCCTGCAATTCAGAGCAGTTGCTTTACATGAAGAAAGAGTAAAAGCGTAACATCAGGTGATTCTTTGAACCGAAAGACAACCGCGAGTAGCAATAAAAACAGAAGAAAGGAATAAGTTAGGTCAAATATCAGACGATTTGCTGAATTCCAGCCAATGAAAAAACCCGCTCGATGAGCGGGGTTTCTTGTATTGGGTGCCTGGCAGTGTCCTACTCTCGCATGGCGAATGCCACACTACCA
>NZ_JAAKMV010000026.1:0-2980 GCF_049170575.1 Aeromonas sp. 604282
CCTATCAACGTTGTGGTCTCCAACGGCCCTTTAGGACCCTCAAGGGGTCAGGGATGACTCATCTCAGGGCTCGCTTCCCGCTTAGATGCTTTCAGCGGTTATCGATTCCGAACTTAGCTACCGGGCAGTGCCACTGGCGTGACAACCCGAACACCAGAGGTTCGTTCACTCCGGTCCTCTCGTACTAGGAGCAACTCCCTTCAATCATCCAACGCCCACGGCAGATAGGGACCGAACTGTCTCACGACGTTCTGAACCCAGCTCGCGTACCACTTTAAATGGCGAACAGCCATACCCTTGGGACCGACTTCAGCCCCAGGATGTGATGAGCCGACATCGAGGTGCCAAACACCGCCGTCGATATGAACTCTTGGGCGGTATCAGCCTGTTATCCCCGGAGTACCTTTTATCCGTTGAGCGATGGCCCTTCCATTCAGAACCACCGGATCACTATGACCTACTTTCGTACCTGCTCGACCTGTCCGTCTCGCAGTTAAGCTGGCTTATGCCATTGCACTAACCTCCTGATGTCCGACCAGGATTAGCCAACCTTCGTGCTCCTCCGTTACTCTTTGGGAGGAGACCGCCCCAGTCAAACTACCCACCAGGCACTGTCCGCGAGCCCGATTCAGGGCCCTGCGTTAGAACATCAAACATACAAGGGTGGTATTTCAAGGACGGCTCCAGCGCAACTGGCGTCACGCCTTCAAAGCCTCCCACCTATCCTACACATGTAGGTTCAATGTTCAGTGCCAAGCTGTAGTAAAGGTTCACGGGGTCTTTCCGTCTAGCCGCGGGTACACCGCATCTTCACGGCGAATTCGATTTCACTGAGTCTCGGGTGGAGACAGCATGGCCATGGTTACACCATTCGTGCAGGTCGGAACTTACCCGACAAGGAATTTCGCTACCTTAGGACCGTTATAGTTACGGCCGCCGTTTACCGGGGCTTCGATCAAGAGCTTCGCTTGCGCTAACCCCATCAATTAACCTTCCGGCACCGGGCAGGTGTCACACCCTATACGTCCACTTTCGTGTTTGCAGAGTGCTGTGTTTTTGATAAACAGTCCCAGCCATCTGGTCACTGCGACTCCCGACAGCTCCATCCGCAAGGGACTTCACCATCAAGAGCGAACCTTCTCCCGAAGTTACGGTTCTATTTTGCCTAGTTCCTTCACCCGAGTTCTCTCAAGCGCCTTGGTATTCTCTACCCGACCACCTGTGTCGGTTTGGGGTACGATGACTTGTAATCTGAAGCTTAGAGGCTTTTCCTGGAAGCAGGGCATCAATGGCTTCCGCACCGTAGTGCGTTCGTCTCGTGTCTCAGTGTTGTGTCTCCGGATTTGCCTAGAAACACCACCTACGCACTTTCACCAGGACAACCGTCGCCTGGCCCACCTAGCCTTCTCCGTCCCCCCATCGCAATTACAAGTCGTGCAGGAATATTAACCTGCTTCCCATCGACTACGCCTTTCGGCCTCGCCTTAGGGGTCGACTCACCCTGCCCCGATTAACGTTGGACAGGAACCCTTGGTCTTCCGGCGAGGAGGCTTTTCACCCCCTTTATCGTTACTTACGTCAGCATTCGCACTTCTGATATCTCCAGCATACCTCTCGATACACCTTCGCAGACTTACAGAACGCTCCCCTACCACTCACGCTTAGCGTGAATCCGCGGCTTCGGTGCCTGGTTTGAGCCCCGTTACATCTTCCGCGCAGGCCGACTCGACTAGTGAGCTATTACGCTTTCTTTAAATGATGGCTGCTTCTAAGCCAACATCCTAGCTGTCTGAGCCTTCCCACATCGTTTCCCACTTAACCAGAACTTTGGGACCTTAGCCGGCGGTCTGGGTTGTTTCCCTCTTCACGACGGACGTTAGCACCCGCCGTGTGTCTCCCGGATAGTACTTACTGGTATTCGGAGTTTGCATGGGGTTGGTAAGTCGGGATGACCCCCTAGCCCAAACAGTGCTCTACCCCCAGTAGTATTCGTCCGAGGCGCTACCTAAATAGCTTTCGGGGAGAACCAGCTATCTCCGAGTTTGATTGGCCTTTCACCCCCAGCCACAGGTCATCCCCTAACTTTGCAACGTTAGTGGGTTCGGTCCTCCAGTTGATGTTACTCAACCTTCAACCTGCCCATGGCTAGATCACCCGGTTTCGGGTCTACACCTTGCAACTAGACGCCCAGTTAAGACTCGGTTTCCCTACGGCTCCCCTATACGGTTAACCTCGCTACAAAATGTAAGTCGCTGACCCATTATACAAAAGGTACGCAGTCACCCCGAAGGGCTCCCACTGCTTGTACGTACACGGTTTCAGGTTCTATTTCACTCCCCTCACAGGGGTTCTTTTCGCCTTTCCCTCACGGTACTGGTTCACTATCGGTCAGTCAGGAGTATTTAGCCTTGGAGGATGGTCCCCCCATATTCAGACAGGATGTCACGTGTCCCGCCCTACTCGATTTCACATCAAGGTTGTTTTCGTGTACGGGGCTATCACCCTGTATCGCCGGCCTTTCCAGGACCGTTCCACTAACTTCCAAGATGCTTAAGGGCTAATCCCCGTTCGCTCGCCGCTACTGAGGGAATCTCGGTTGATTTCTTTTCCTCGGGGTACTTAGATGTTTCAGTTCTCCCGGTTCGCCTCGTTACACTATGTATTCATGTAACGATACCCAAGTTATCTTGGGTGGGTTTCCCCATTCGGAAATCTGTGAGTAATAGCGTCTCTTACCGACTTCTCACAGCTTATCGCAGGTTAGTACGTCCTTCATCGCCTCTGACTGCCAAGGCATCCACCATGTACGCTTAGTCACTTAACCATACAACCCCAAGAAGTGTCGGTGAAACCGGCACAGCTTGTTGTCGTACAACAAGGACCAAATAAAATTTGGTTTTCGCCAAGAAGTTTCCAAAGCACTTGTAACAAATGTTTGAGAACTACTTTTTAAATCAGCTTTCCAGATTGTTAAAGAGCA
>NZ_JAAKMV010000028.1:0-1522 GCF_049170575.1 Aeromonas sp. 604282
GGCGACCAGATCCGTGACTGGCTCTATGTGGAAGACCACGCGCGTGCGCTCTACAAGGTGGTGACCACAGGCGTGGTCGGGGAGACCTACAACATCGGCGGTCATAACGAGAAGCAGAATCTGGAGGTGGTCCACACCATCTGCGATCTGCTGGACGAGATGGTGCCCAAAGCGGGCTCTTATCGTGAGCAAATCACCTATGTGGCGGATCGCCCCGGCCACGATCGCCGCTATGCCATCGATGCCAGCAAGATGAGCAGTGAGCTTGCTTGGCAACCGCAAGAAACGTTCGAGTCTGGCATTCGCAAAACCGTACAGTGGTATCTGGATAACCAGCAGTGGGTCAACAACGTGAAGAGTGGCTCCTATCAGTCCTGGATCGAACAGAACTACGGGGAGCGTGCCTGATGCATATTCTGCTGTTTGGCAAAAACGGTCAGGTAGGCTGGGAGCTGCAACGCGCACTGGCGCCGCTGGGGCGGATCACGGCCGTCGATTTTGACTCGACCGATTATTGCGGTGATTTCAGCAACCCGGCCGGGGTGGCCGACACGGTACGTCTGGTCAAGCCGGACGTGATTGTCAATGCCGCAGCCCACACCGCAGTCGACAAGGCCGAGAGCGAGCGGGCGTTTGCCGAGCTGCTCAACGCGACCAGCGTGGCTGCGATAGCCAAAGAAGCGGAAGCCTTGGGTGCCTGGTTGGTGCATTACTCCACCGACTATGTGTTCGATGGCAGCGGTGAGCGTCCCTGGGTGGAAACCGATGCCACCGCCCCGCTCAACGTCTATGGCGAAACCAAGCTGGCGGGTGAGCAAGGGGCCGCGCTTTGTTCCCGTCACCTGATTTTCCGCACCAGCTGGGTGTACGCCGCTCGGGGTGCCAACTTTGCCAAGACCATGCTGCGCTTTGGCAAGGAACGTAGCGAGATGTCGGTCATCAATGACCAGTTTGGCGCCCCGACCGGCGCCGAGTTGCTGGCTGATTGCACCGCCCATGCGATCCGCGTAGCGCAGCGCAACCCTGAGGTCGCCGGGCTGTATCATCTGATTGCCTCCGGCACCACCACCTGGTTTGACTACGCCCAGCTGGTGTTTGCCAAAGCCAGAGAGGCCGGTGTTGAACTGGCGGTGACGCAGCTCAATGCGGTGCCGACCAGTGCCTTCCCGACCCCGGCCAAACGCCCCCATAACTCCCGTCTTGATACTGGCAAATTTCAGCGCACCTTCGATTTGGTGCTGCCGGAGTGGACCGTCGGTGTGGAGCGGATGTTGACCGAGATCCTCGGTAAGTAAATCACTGGCCAGAGATGTGTTGAACGCCTCTCTGGCTGGCAGGGATAAAACAGAAAGGTGTGGCTGCAAGCCACCCTTTTCTTTTGCAATTTAAAAATAAGAAACAAGCATCATGACCAAACGTAAAGGCATTATTCTGGCCGGTGGCTCAGGCACCCGTCTCTATCCTGTGACCATGGCAGTGAGCAAGCAGCTGTTGCCTATCTATGACAAGCCGATGATTTACT
>NZ_JAAKMV010000029.1:0-1120 GCF_049170575.1 Aeromonas sp. 604282
CGGCAGTCAGTGGGGCCTGAATTTGCAGTACAAGGTGCAGCCAAGTCCGGACGGGTTGGCACAAGCCTTTATTCTGGGTGAAGAGTTTATCGGGTCAGACCCCTGTGCGCTGGTGCTGGGGGACAACATCTTCTACGGCCACGACCTGCAGAAACAGTTGGAAGCCGCAGCGGCCAAAGAGAGTGGCGCGACCGTCTTTGCCTACCATGTGCATGACCCCGAGCGTTATGGGGTGGTGGAATTTGATAAAGAGGGGACCGCTATCTCTCTGGAAGAGAAGCCGTTGGAGCCCAAGAGCAACTATGCGGTGACCGGCCTCTATTTCTATGACAACAGCGTGGTGGAGATCGCGAAGAGCCTGAAGCCGTCGCCCCGAGGTGAGCTGGAAATTACCGATGTGAACCGTATCTACCTGGAGCAAGGCAATCTGTCGGTGGCCATGATGGGCCGTGGTTATGCCTGGCTGGATACCGGAACCCATGAAAGCATGATTGAAGCGAGCAACTTTATTCAAACTATCGAGACCCGTCAGGGGTTGAAAGTGGCGTGCCCGGAAGAGATTGCGTATCGCCAGAAGTTTATCAATGCCGACCAGGTGCGTGAACTTGCAGCGCCGTTGGCAAAGAATGCGTATGGACAATATCTGTTAAGAATGGTTGCCAAAGCCTGATGTGATATGGGGGAGGGAAAATACTTCCCCCATAAAAATTGAATCAAGTGTGGATAGACAGATGAATGTAATCAAGACAGCAATTCCAGATGTGCTTATTTTTGAGCCAAAAGTGTTTGGTGATGAGCGAGGTTTTTTCTTTGAAAGTTTCAACCACAAGTTGTTTGAAGAGGCGGTAGGGTATCCGGTGACGTTTGTGCAGGATAATCACTCCAAATCATCGAAAGGGGTGTTGCGTGGATTGCACTATCAGTTGCCGCCCCATGCCCAGGGCAAGCTGGTGCGTTGTGTGGCCGGTGAAGTGTTTGATGTAGCGGTAGATATTCGTAAAAGCTCCCCGACCTTTGGGCAATGGGTAGGCGTTCACCTTTCTGGAGAAAACAAGCGACAGCTGTGGATCCCGGAAGGATTTGCGCATGGCTTTGTTACTCTGACAGAGACGGCCGAGTT
>NZ_JAAKMV010000030.1:0-1045 GCF_049170575.1 Aeromonas sp. 604282
TGAGATCTCTCCCACTGACGTATCATTTGGTCCGCCCGAAACAGGTTGGCCAGCGTGAATAACATCGCCAGTTGGTTATCGTTTTTCAGCAACCCCTTGTATCTGGCTTTCACGAAGCCGAACTGTCGCTTGATGATGCGAAATGGGTGCTCCACCTTGGCCCGGATGCTGGCTTTCATGTATTCGATGTTGATGGCCGTTTTGTTCTTGCGTGGATGCTGTTTCAAGGTTCTTACCTTGCCGGGGCGCTCGGCGATCAGCCAGTCCACATCCACCTCGGCCAGCTCCTCGCGCTGTGGCGCCCCTTGGTAGCCGGCATCGGCTGAGACAAATTGCTCCTCTCCATGCAGCAGATTACCCAGCTGATTGAGGTCATGCTCGTTGGCCGCGGTGGTGACTAGGCTGTGGGTCAGGCCACTCTTGGCATCGACACCAATGTGGGCCTTCATGCCAAAGTGCCACTGATTGCCTTTCTTGGTCTGATGCATCTGCGGATCGCGTTGCTGCTCTTTGTTCTTGGTCGAGCTGGGTGCCTCAATGATGGTGGCATCGACCAAGGTGCCTTGAGTCATCATGACGCCTGCTTCGGCCAGCCAGCGATTGATGGTCTTGAACAATTGGCGGGCCAGTTGATGCTGCTCCAGCAGGTGGCGGAAATTCATGATGGTGGTGCGGTCCGGCAAGGCGCTATCCAGGGATAACCGGGCAAACAGACGCATGGAGGCGATTTCGTACAGAGCATCTTCGATCGCGCCATCGCTCAGGTTGTACCAATGCTGCATGCAGTGAATGCGTAGCATGGTTTCCAGCGGATAAGGTCGCCGGCCATTACCAGCCTTGGGATAAAACGGCTCGATGACTTCCACCATGTTTTGCCATGGCAGAATCTGCTCCATGCGGGACAAGAAAATCTCTTTTCTGGTCTGACGGCGCTTACTGCTGAATTCACTGTCGGCGAAGGTGAGCTGATGACTCATGATGAACCCTTTTTCATGGCTCCAGATGACAAACATGATCTCATATCAGGGACTTGTTCGCACCTTCC
>NZ_JAAKMV010000031.1:0-972 GCF_049170575.1 Aeromonas sp. 604282
GACGGCCTGCGTTTCGCTATCCGTGAAGGTGGCCGTACCGTAGGTGCTGGTGTTGTAGCTAAAGTTATCGCTTAATCGATACTTTAAATGCACACATGAAAGGGGTGGCTTCGGCTGCCCCTTTTGTTTTTGGGCTTTATCTGCCCTGTGAGATACTGGGCAAAACCATTGATAGAGGTAGTTTCCGTGAGCAAACCCGCCATTTTTCTGGATCGTGACGGTGTCATCAATGAAGACACTGGCTATGTCAGTCAGGTCGATGACTTCCATTTTTTGCCCGGAGTCATAGATGCCTTGCAGCTCCTCAAAAAGAAAGGCTATATGCTGGTCGTCGTAACTAACCAGTCCGGAATCGCCCGCGGCTACTTCAGTGAAGATGACTTCATGAATCTGACGGAATGGATGGATTGGTCACTGGCTGATCGGGATGTGGATCTCGATGGCATCTACTTCTGTCCCCATCATCCGGATCACGGCGCCCCCTGTGATTGCCGCAAACCGGAGCCAGGCATGCTGCTGTTGGCGCAACAGGAACTGGGGATCGACATGAGTCGTTCCTATATGGTGGGTGATAAGCCTTCCGATCTGAAAGCAGCCATCAATGCCGGGGTTGGTCACAAGATCATGGTCAGAACCGGTAAGCCGGTCACCGAAGTGGGTAACGCTCTGGCCGATACCATCTATGACAATCTGTATGATTTTGCTATCGCGGTGCCTGCAGTAAGCTGATTTCGCCGGTTTAATATGCTGATTGGTGGCTTTGTGAGCGAACGAACAGCAAAAGTCATCTTTTTACAATTATCTGCTTGCCAGAAAATTCCAGCTCCCTATAATGCGCCTCCATCGACACGGCAAGCGGCAACGCAAACAACCTCGTCGGTAACCTCGAAAAGCATTTGAAAATAAGGCTTGACTCGAGAAGGCGGTTGAGTAGAATTCCACTCCCGCAGCAACACACTGTTGCGTCGCTCT
>NZ_JAAKMV010000032.1:0-639 GCF_049170575.1 Aeromonas sp. 604282
GTCCCCGCCACGTTGCCATTCACAACCCCGCTCCAGTCCGCCGGCAAGGTGAAGGTCGGCACTCCTGCTGTGCTCGCACCGCTCCAGCTGTAGCTGCCCGCCACCGCGCCAGCCACCCAGCCTGCCCCCATCAACGCACCTGCCGGGACACCGCTCAGGGTCACCGTCACACCGGTCACCTGCTCCGAACCATCCGCGTCGGTCGCAGTGACACCCAGCTGCGCCGCCAGCGATACCGCCACCGGTGCATCCGTTTCTGCCAGCACCAGGTTGGTGGCGCTGACACTGATATCCCCTTCCACTCCGATAGTGACCGTGCCACTGCTGCTGGCCGTGCCTTCATTGGTGGTCGCCACCACGGTGTAGCTGATGGGCGCGCCATTGTTGTTGGTACTGCCCGACACCCCGGCCGTCGAATAGTCCGCCGGGAACACCAGCCCGAACGCCGGCGGCAATGCCCCCGCCACCACGTTCACTGTCAGGACGTTACCCACCAGGGTGCCACCAACTGCAGTGGTATTCGCAGGCAAATTGTTGAAGGTATACACCAGGCTGGTCCAGGTCTCTGACCCGTCGCCATCGCTGATACTCACCGTGTTGGTCAGCAGCACCTGTACCGTGCCATCCGTTTCGGTCGCC
>NZ_JAAKMV010000033.1:0-521 GCF_049170575.1 Aeromonas sp. 604282
GATTAAGCGATAACTTTAGCTACAACACCAGCACCTACGGTACGGCCACCTTCACGGATAGCGAAACGCAGGCCGTCGTCCATCGCGATCGGTGCAATCAGGGTAACAACCATCTTGATGTTGTCGCCCGGCATTACCATCTCTACGCCTTCCGGCAGTTCGATGGTACCGGTCACGTCGGTAGTACGGAAGTAGAACTGCGGACGGTAGCCTTTGAAGAACGGGGTATGACGACCACCTTCTTCTTTGGACAGTACGTACACTTCAGATTCAAACTTGGTGTGCGGCTTGATGGTGCCCGGCTTGGCCAGTACCTGACCACGCTCTACGTCTTCACGCTTCACGCCACGCAGCAGGGCGCCGATGTTCTCACCTGCACGACCTTCGTCCAGCAGTTTGCGGAACATTTCAACGCCGGTACAGGTGGTCTTGGTGGTATCTTTGATACCAACGATTTCCACTTCTTCACCAACTTTAACGATACCGCGCTCTACACGACCGGTTACTACAGTACCACGGCC
>NZ_JAAKMV010000034.1:0-506 GCF_049170575.1 Aeromonas sp. 604282
CAACTGCCTCAACTGCCTCAACTGCCTCAACTGCCTCAACTGCCTCAACTGCCTCAACTGCCTCAACTGCCTCAACTGCCTCAACTCATTATTCAACTTCTTCTATGTAGGAAGTAAGAGTTGTTCCTGAACCTGGCGAAATGGTGAATTGTCTGTTCATTTCATTCGAGTATCGTCGGCTAGCTCGATATCGCCCACCAGTGTTGCGCAGGGATCTACATGCACCCCTTTGCCCAATTGCGGGCGTTTTCCCTTGTAGGGTCTCAGTCGCAAGTCCATCTTGGCCTCCTTGTTTTCGGCCATTCTAGCAATCTGCAGGCTGTTTCTGTGGATAAGTTTGTATAAAAGCTGTGGTTGGAGATGAATAACTAAAAAAGTGCGGTTTTTTGCAATTTTATTGCCGATGAGGGGTTGCCAGAAAGAATCTGTTCCCTATAATGCGCCTCCATCGACAGGGCAAGCGGCAACGCAAACAACCTCGTCGATAACCTCGAAAAGCCTTTGAA
>NZ_JAAKMV010000035.1:0-501 GCF_049170575.1 Aeromonas sp. 604282
CAAGAAGTTTCCAAAGCACTTGTAACAAATGTTTGAGAACTACTTTTTAAATCAGCTTTCCAGATTGTTAAAGAGCATGTTTGCAACGGCTCAAGGCCGAAGAAAACAGAGTTAAGAATCAGCTTCTTAACTCTGCATTCTTGTTAGCAAGAAGAGAAGTGGCGTCCCCTAGGGGATTCGAACCCCTGTTACCGCCGTGAAAGGGCGGTGTCCTAGGCCTCTAGACGAAGGGGACCCGGATTTGTCTTTGCGCTTGCGCGCAGGTAACCGGGTAGCTGCTTTCGCTGCTATTCACATCCCGACACCCAACAAAAGGGCTTCTCTTATCTGACCGAAGCCAGATAAGCACTGATGCTTGCGCACCAGGTCTTTGCTCTAACTACTTTGAATCAAGGCAATCTGTGTGAACACTCAACAACTTCGTCATCTTAAGGTAAGGAGGTGATCCAACCCCAGGTTCCCCTAGGGTTACCTTGTTACGACTTCACCCCAGTCATGAAT